>JANQGN010000520.1 GCA_028277295.1 Rhodospira sp. | reverse complement strand
GTGGTGGACACCTCCAATCCCTTCGCGGCGCGCTGGATCCCCACGGCCGACGAGTCCCTGGTGGTGATCCGGTTCAAGGACCCGCGCGGGATCGATTTTTCCTACCTGACGGCGATGATCCAGAACAGCTGGATGTCGCGGGCCAATTCCATCGTCATCCCGGGCAACAAGCTTGACCTGGCGATGCAGTTGATCCTGACCCCCATGATCCACCGCCTGGTGGACCGCGCCAGCCGGGCCCGCGCGGCGTGACCTGTCCCGACCGCGAGTCCCGGGGCGTCCCCGCCACCTCGGGCCCCCCTGAGTCCGGCGTCCGCCGGACGCGGGAGTCCTGGGACGACCCCGGCGGTCTGATCGAGTCCTGGCTTTGGCATGGGCAGCCCGGGCCGCACACGCCCGACACGCTGATGGTGGCCTGGCTGGCCATCCTGCCGCCGTCCGTGTCGCCCCCCCTGGCCGCGCGGTCGCTGCTGGCCCGCCTGGCGGAGACGGGACCGGGCGCGTGTTCGACGATGGACCAGCGTCGTGTGCTGGACCTGCTGGGCCATGTCGCCCGCTACGCCCCGACGGCCAACGCCAACACCCTGCTCACCAATAGAGGCTCCCCATGACACGCTCCGCCAATCTCGGCTTTCCCCGCATCGGCGCCCGCCGTGAGTTGAAGACGGCCACCGAAGCCTTCTGGAAGGGCCAACGCGACCACGCCGGCCTGCTGGCCGCCGCCGCCGACCTGCGCGCCCGGCACTGGGCCGCGCAGCGGGACGCCGGGATCGACGTGATCCCCTCCAACGACTTCTCGTTCTATGACCAGGTGCTGGACATGACGGCGGCGCTGGGCGCGGTGCCGGCCCGCTTCGGGCACGACGGCGGGCCGGTCGACCTCGGGACCCTGTTCGCCATGGCGCGCGGCACCGACACCGCCCCGGCCATGGAGATGACCAAGTGGTTTGACACCAACTACCACTATATCGTGCCCGAGTTGCACGCCGGGCAGCGGTTCGCCCTGTCCACCACCAAGGCCGTCGACGAGGTCACCGAGGCCCAGGCGCTGGGCATCCAGACCCGCCCGGTGCTGATCGGCCCGGTCACCTGGCTGTCCCTGGGCAAGGCGAAGGATCCCGGTTTCGATCCGCTGTCGCTGCTGTCCTCCGTGCTGCCGGTCTACGAGGACCTGCTCCGGCAACTGGTGGCCGCGGGCGCCGACTGGGTGCAGATGGATGAACCGGTCCTGTCCCTGGACCTGACACCGGCGCAGCGTGATGCCCTTGCCCGCGCCTATGCGGTGTTGTCCGGGGTCGGACCCCGGCTGATGGTGGCCACCTACTTCGATGGTTTGCGCGACAACACCGACCTGGCCACCAGTCTGCCGGTCGACGGCCTGCATGTGGACCTGGTGCGCGCGCCGGATCAACTGAACGCCGTGCTGGACTCCCTGTCGGCGGACACCGTGCTGTCGCTGGGCGTGGTCGACGGCCGCAACGTCTGGCGCGCCGACCTGAAGGCCGCGCTGGGACCGGTGGAAACCGCCGTCGCGCGGCTGGGGGGAGACCGGGTGCAGGTCGCGCCCTCCTGCTCGCTGCTGCACACGCCGGTGGACCTGGACCTGGAGACGGATCTGGACGCCGAGGTGCGGTCCTGGATGGCGTTTTCGGTCCAGAAGCTGGGCGAGGTGGCGACCCTGGCCACGGCCGCCCGGGATGGCCGCGCGGCCGTCGCCGACGCGCTGACGGCCAGTTCGGACGCCGCCGCCGCCCGTCGCGCCTCCCCGCGCATCCATGATGCCACCGTGACCGCGCGGCTGGCCGATGTGACGCCAGGCGACGCCGAACGCGCCAGCCCGTTTCCGGTGCGCCAGGCCGCCCAGCGCGCCCGACTTGGGTTGCCGGCCTTTCCCACCACCACCATCGGCTCGTTCCCGCAGACACCCGAAGTGCGCCAGAAGCGCGCCGCCTTCCGCCGGGGCGACATCGACCAGGCCGCCTATGACGCCTTCCTGAAGGCGGAGACCGAGCGAACCATCCGCATTCAGGAGGACCTGGGCCTGGACGTGCTGGTCCATGGCGAGTTCGAGCGCAACGACATGGTGGAGTACTTCGGCGAGCACCTGTCGGGCTTTACGTTCACCCGCAACGGCTGGGTGCAGTCCTATGGGTCGCGCTGCGTGAAGCCGCCGGTGATCTTCGGTGACGTCTCGCGGCCGGCCCCCATGACGGTGGACTGGGCGCGCTATGCCCAGTCGCTCACCGACCGGCCCATGAAGGGCATGCTCACCGGTCCCGTGACCATCCTGCAATGGTCGTTCGTGCGCGACGACATCCCGCGCGCGCGGACCTGCCGTCAGATCGCCCTGGCCATCCGCGACGAGGTGCGGGACCTGGAGGCGGCCGGCATCCGCGTTATTCAGATCGACGAGCCGGCGATGCGCGAGGGCCTGCCGCCACGCAAGGCCGACTGGGACACCTACCTGGCCTGGGCCGTGGAATGCTTCCGTCTGGCCGCCTCGGGCGTGGCCGACGGCACGCAGATTCACACTCATATGTGCTACTGCGAGTTCAACGACATCATGCCGTCCATCGCCGCCCTGGACGCGGACGTGATCTCCATCGAGACCTCGCGGTCGGACATGGAGTTGCTGGATGCCTTTGTTGACTTCCACTACCCGAATGAGATCGGCCCGGGGGTGTGGGACATCCATGCGCCTCGCGTGCCTCCGGTGGACGAGATGCGCCGGCTGCTGGACAAGGCCGCCAAGGTGCTGCCGCGCGACCATCTGTGGGTCAATCCGGACTGTGGCCTGAAAACCCGGGGCTGGTCCGAGGTCAAGGCCAGCCTGGAAAACCTCGTGGCGGCGGCGCGCGGCCTGAGGCAGGCGGACGCGGCCTGACCCGATGGATGTCGCCGCCCCTGGCGAGCCCGGGCGCTTCGACGCCGCCCGCGATCTGTTCCTGGAGCCGTGCGTGGCCGAGCCCCCGGCTCCATTCCTGACCCTGCCGGGTCAGGCCCGGCTATCCGATCACCCCAGCAATGTTTGAAGGAGCGAGCACAATGTCCCCCCGTAAGACCTATTCCGAGATCCGCGACGAGATCCTGGCCCGCTACCCGGACGGTCGGGTGCCCGGCGGCCTGGACGTGGATCACATCGTGCAGCTCCGCATCCAGAACACCTACGCGACCCATCTGGATATCGCGCGCGACATGGCCTCGGTGATGCGCGCCGACATGGCCGCCTACGATGCCGACTCGTCGAACTTCACTCAGTCCCTGGGCTGCTGGTCCGGGTTCCATGCCCAGCAGATGATCAAGGCCGTCAAGCGCCTGCACGGCACCGCCAAGGGCGCCTACGTCTATCTGTCCGGCTGGATGGTCGCCGGCCTGCGCAACCGCTTCGGTCATCTGCCGGACCAGAGCATGCACGAGAAGACCGCCGTGGCCGACCTGATCCAGGAGATCTACGTCTCCCTGCGGCAGGCCGACGAGGTGGCCCTGAATGACCTGTTCAAGGAGCTGAAGACCGCTCGCGCCGGCAACGCGCCGCGGGACCAGATTGACGCCATCATCGCCCGCATTGACGGCTTCGAAAGCCACGTGGTGCCGATCATTGCCGACATTGACGCCGGCTTCGGCAACGAGCACGCCACCTACCTGCTGGCCAAGGAGTTGATCAAGGCCGGCGCCTGCTGCCTGCAGATCGAGAACCAGGTCTCCGATGCCAAGCAGTGCGGCCACCAGGACGGCAAGGTGACCGTGCCGCGCGAGGACTTCATCGAGAAGCTGCGCGCCTGCCGCCTGGCGTTCGAGGAACTGGGTGTCGCCGACGGCGTCATAGTCGCCCGCACCGACAGCCTGGGCGCCAGCCTGACCCAGAAGATCCCGGTCTCCCAGGCTCCCGGCGATCTGGCCGCCGAGTACATCAAGTGGCTGAAGATGGAGCCGGTCACGCCGGATGCCCCGCTGGCCGACGGCGAGATGGCCATCCAGTGGAACGGCCAGGTGATGCGCCCGCTGCGCTTGCCCAACGGCCTGTTCCAGTTCCAGGAGAACACCGGTCGCGCGCGCGTCATCGAGGACTGCATCGCCAGCCTGACGGTGGGCGGCGCTGATATGCTGTGGATCGAGACCGCCACCCCCAACGTGGCCGAGATCGCCGGCATGGTGGACGAGGTCCGTAAAGTCGTGCCCCATGCCAAGCTGGTCTACAACAATTCGCCGTCCTTTAACTGGACGCTCAACCTGCGCAAGCAGGTGCGCGCCGACTGGATCGCCGCGGGCACGATCACCGAGGACACCTACCCGGACGGTGCCGCCCTGATGACCCCCGCGTTCGACGCCACCGACCTGGGTCGCGAGGCGGACGAGCGTCTGCGCCGCTTCCAGGGGGACATCTCCGCCAAGGCCGGCGTGTTCCACAACCTGATCACCCTGCCGACCTTCCACCTGACCGCCAAGGGCACCGACGAACTGTCGCGCGGCTACTTCGGCGAGGACCGCATGCTGGCCTACGTCAACACCATCCAGCGCGAGGAAATCCGCCGGAGCGTGAGCGCCGTGAAGCATCAGCACGAGGTGGGCAGCGATCTGGGCGACACCTTCAAGGAAATGGTCGCGGGCGATCGCGCGCTGAAGGCCGGAGGCGCTAAGAACACCATGAGTCAGTTCGAAACGGCCGCCGAATAGGCGAAGGAGGACAGGTGATGCAGACCTTGGACGTCGTCGCGATCGCGGGGGGCGGGGTCCGCCCCCTCCCGCTCCAGAGTGAAGAGGCCCTCCGCCGCGTGGCGGAGGAGTCCGAGCGCCTGAACGCGGCGATCGCCGCCGCCGTTGACGCCGGGTTCACCGTCGAGTTGCACCGCTCGCGCCGCCACCATGGCGGCCAGGGCGCCTGGGGCGACCAGATGACCCCGGCGGTGGCCTTGCCCAACAGGCGCTGATGTCTGTCTCCTCCAGGCGCTGAAACGGAGAACGGCGGTGGCCCCTGGTCGCCGCCGTTCTTCGGTCTCGGTTCTGGTTTCCCGCTGGGTGGCCTGAAGCAGATCGGCGAGACACGCCTGCCGAACCAGAAACCGCCCCATGATGCTCTGGGCCCCACGATGCCCTGGGAACGAAGGACGCGCCGGTCCTCACCGTCCTCTCCAGCCTGGAGACATGGACCTCGACCAGGGGCGCCCTGACCTGACTGAGCGAAACCGCCAAAAACACACTGTAAAAAGCCGGCCGCTCAAAATCCTGGATAGCTCCCTTTTGTCGCACGGAACGTCCTGGTCTGCCCAAAAAAGACGTGACAGATCCGGGATCTCCGGACAAACAGATCATCCTGGGACCGGCTGCCGTGTCGCGGCAGTCTTGAGACGTGCATGGGGCGGAGCCATCGTCTTGATCACGACCGTTGCCATCTCCGGCTATCGATCCCTGCGGGACGTCGTTCTGCCACTGTCCGCGTTGACGGTCATCACGGGGGCGAATGGGACCGGGAAGTCGAGTGTCTATCGGTCCCTTCGCCTTCTGGCCGACATCGCGGATGACCGCATTATCGGATCCCTCGCGCGTGAGGGTGGCTTCGCAGGCGTGCGGTGGGCGGGACCCGAGACGATCTCGACCGGCATGCGGGATGGCTCGACCCCAATCCAGGGCACGGTCCGCCGCAAGCCGGTGGCCCTGAAACTGGGGTTCGCCGAGGACGACCTGTCCTATGCCATCGAACTGGGCCTGCCGGTTCCACTGGGCACATCCCTGTTCAATGGCGATCCGGAGATCAAGCGCGAGGTTGTCTGGGCCGGGGAGAAGCCGACGCCAGCCCGCGTCATCGCCGATCGGCGCGGTCCCCGTGTTCAGGCGCGTGGCGCGGCCGGAGGCGCGGTGGGCGGCTTACAGGCCATTCGCACGGACATGAGGCCCTACGACTCCCTGGTGCGTCACCTGGTCGGGCCGAACGCGCCCTGGGAGGTCGCCTATCTGCGCGAACGGCTGGGGACGTGGCGGTTTTACGACCATTTTCGCACCGACGACGCCGCGCCGGCGCGCCGGTCGCAGGTGGGAACCCGCACCACGGCCTTGTCGCCCACGGGTGCCGACCTGGCCGCCGCCGTCCAGACCATTCGTGAGATCGGCGATGGCGGCGCGCTTGATACCGCCGTCGAGCAGGCGTTTCCGGGGGCTCACCTTGAGGTCGGCGTGGATGGTGGTTTGTTCCAACTCTTCATGTCTCAACGCGGGATGCTGCGGCCGCTGGCCGTCTCGGAGCTGTCCGACGGCACGCTGCGCTTCCTGTTGCTCGCGGTCGCCTTGCTGACGCCCCGCCCCGCGCCGCTGCTGGTGGTCAACGAGCCCGAGACCAGCCTTCACGGCGACCTCATTCCGGCGCTGGCGGCCTTGATCGCCCGGACGAGCGACGATGGTCAGGTGATTGTGGTCTCCCACGAGAGGACCTTGGTCCGGAGTTTGCGGGACGCCGGCGCCAGCCTCATCGAACTGTACAAGGATACCGGCGAGACAATTGCGGATGCCTCGGCGTTCGCCGCCTGGACCTGGCCGCGGCGGTAGGGGCCGCATCTCAGAGTCTGCCTTGAAACTCCGTGAGGCATATCAGGGTTTTGCGAGGAGGCGGGTGACACGGCGGATGTGGGCGAGCAGGCGCCATGCTTCCCCGCTCTGAATGATTTCCTCCCAATCCTTGGCGAGGCGCCGGCAGCTAGGGCGTTTTCGCCGGCAACTGAATCGTCGAAAACGCCCTAATGTATTGATATTGAAGCAAATCGTCGTCGCGATCCGTTCCGGATCGCTCGGGATTTGCTCTAGAGCATGTTGACATTCGGAGCGCCGGTCCGTCCGCCTCATACTGTGGGCGAGTGACTTCGGTCCACATGTCGCGCGTCCCTCGGTATCTTGAGACCAGCCATGGAATCACAATCCGCTGGAGTCACTCAACTTTTTTCCGCTCAGGCCCTCAGGCGTTTCGTCGTCTCGCGCCGCCGCCGCTGCTGGCAGCGGGGCCATGCCGGCCACGGAGGCCCAGGCGTTCCGCATCACCAGGATTTGGCGATAGACGCTCGCATAGCGTTGGAGGGCGGACTCGCCCGTGCCGCGCGCGGCGGCATGCACCTGGATCAACACACCCCTGTAATACGCGCTGAGGGCGTTGGTCAGGGACTGCACACGCGGATCCTGGCGGTCGAGGCAGCCGTCCAGCGCCGCCAGAACACGGCCGGCGAGTGACAGTGTGTGAACCTCGGTGAACCGTCCACCATCGATACGGGCAGCACGCGCCCGAGTCACGAGCGTGAGGAGCATGTCATACACCTCCACGACCATTTTCAACGGCGGCTGCCGGCGGCGGGCCTGCCCATAGGCGGCAATGGCGGTGGCGAGTTCCGTCATGATTCGACTCCCGTCTAGGGCAAATCCCGAGCGATCCGGAACGGATCGCGACGACGATTTGCTTCAAAATCAAAATCCTGGTGTCTGTCCGGAAAGCCTTTCAAAGCGCCACATACGGTATGCCGTTCGGGTGAAAGCACACACTATATTGCGGTTCTCGAGACTTTCCGGACGGGCTCCTAGTGTCTGTCCGGAAAGCCTTTCAAAGCGCCACATACGGTATGCCGTTCGGGTGAAGGCACACAATATATCGAGGCTCCCAAAACTTTCCGGACGGGCTCCCAGAGCATGGTGGGTGACCCCAAAATCACTCAACAGGCCCTAGAGGGTGGGATGAGGTCAGTCGTCATCGCTATTGAGCAGAGCCTCAATGTACTGGAGCTTTGTTTGGGCGAGCGCGATTTGTTCTTCTATTCGCGCGTAGTATGCGATCAGAGTTTCTTCATAATTGGCGGCGCTTTCTGCGATGTCCGCGCGCCGGTCCTGCTTGTCCTCGATCGTCTCCGTCAGGCTGTCCTGTTTGGTGGTGATCAGGCCGTCGGCGTCGTTGGTGTAGGTGTCGCCCATGCCCATCACCTGGTCGGCGAGGCCCTGCCTGATCGTCACCGTCGCGCTGGCGCTGGACGATCCGGTGTAGACCATGGACAGACCCGCGTAGGCCGAGCCCTCGGCTCCCCTCAGGGTTGATCCGGAGACCTCCAGGGCCACGCCGCCAATGGTCGCCGCCGTGATCTCGCCCGTGCCCGCGTCGACCGTCACGTCCACCGTGTAGTCACCCGAGTCCAGGGTCGGCGGCAGGGACACCACGCCCAGATCCGTCGACGATGATGTCCCGGCGCTGGCGAAGAACGCCTCGACGACCTCGGGACGCTGCAGCAACGCCTCTTCCAGCGCGTCCTCGTCGATGTCCAGCATCGAGCCGGCGCCCAGGTCGATCCCCAGCGTGGCCAGGGTATGGGTCACGCCATCCACCTCGACCTCGGTGCCGATGGCGTCGTAGAGGGCCGCGCTGGCGCTCTTCAGCGTCGAGTCCGCGAACAGCACCGCGTCCTCCGCGGCCCCCACGCCGTCCTCGGTCTGCTGGTGGGTGATGGCGAAGGCGCGATAGGCGTTGAAGGCGTCCACGAACGCCTCGATGGCCGCCATGGCCGCGCTCAGGTCCTGGCCCACCTCCAAGGTGATGCTTTCCCCGGCGGTGGCCGCGTACAGGTTCACCGACACGCCGGGCAGCAGGCTCTCTATGTCGTTGTCGGCGCTGGTGACCGTGACACCGTCGACGGTCAGGATCGCGTCCTGGGCGGCTTGCAGTTCGTTGGCGAAGCTCCCGTCCGCAGCCGTGAGGCCCAACCCCGTGAGCACGCCACCCGTGTCACCACTGACGGACAAGGACGCACCCGTGTCGCGGGTGGACAACACCAGGGTCTCGGCGCCATCGCCGGTGGCGATCACGGTGGCCACCACGCCGCTGTCGGCGCTGGCGGCGTTGATGGCCTTGGCGATGTCCGAGACGGTCATGTCGGCCGTGACCGTGATGGTGGCGCCAGTGGCCCCCGCGGCGGCCAGGGTGACGTTGCCATTCAGACCCAGCGCCGTATCGCTGGCCTGAGCATCCGAGGCCACCTTGTGGCTGGTGGCCAGTTGCGCCACCTCGATTTCGTAGAGACCGACGGCCGCCTCGTCGGTCACGGTCGCGCTCATGTAGGACGCCGGGTCGTCGAGCTTCGAGGTCAGATAGGCGGCCGTGCTGTTGAAGACCGAGGACTCCGCCTTGCCGGACAAGGGCTCAACCGCGTCCGAAAGCGCCTGAAGCAAACCGGCCATGTCCTGGAAGGCGGCGGCCTCGGCTTGCATGGCCTTCACCTGACTGTCGATGGTATAGGCTGGCTGCATCTTGGCCTCGACGGCGGCCTCGATCAGCGCGGTGGTGTCCAGCCCGGACAAGCCGGTGATGTAGGTGGTTCCACTGCCACCGGTCACCGTGCTGGAGGACACGATGGTGCTCATGGCCCGTCTCCCGGGTCAGGGGGATGACGACCGGGGTCACGCCCCGATCGACCAAGGCCAGGGGAGGCGGCCGGGCTCACCGATCCGCCTCCTCCGTCCCTACGTCCTCATTGGCGTCATTGAACAAGCTTCAGCAGGTTCTGGGGCATCTGGTTGGCCTGGGTGAGCGCCGCGATGGCCGCGTTGGTCAGCACCTCGGCCGAGGACAGGTTGGCCTGCTCCTCGGCAATGTCGGCATCGACGATGGCCGACTGCGCGGCGTCCAGGTTCTCCTCGGAACTGGCCAACTGGCCGGCCCGATACTCAAAGCGGGCCATCTGCGCGCCCACCTCGGCCCGGGCTGTCGCCAGGGAATCAATCGCCGCGTCGATCTCACCCAGGGCGGTGGTCGCGTTGGCGGCGGTGTCGACCCCCGTGGCCACCGTCAGGGTGGCGGAGTCCACCGGATTGATAACCACGGTGATGATGTCGTTGGCGACGTCGGTGCCCACCAGGTACTCGGCGCCGCCGGCCGTCGGGCCATGCTGCCCGGTGTCGTCCAGCAGGGCCTCGCCATTGAAGCGGGTGCCGGAGGCGATGGAATCGATTTCGGTGATCAGGTCCGTGTACTCGGCGTTGATATAGGCACGCTCGGTATCGGTCACGGCGCCGGACATGGACTGCGTGGCCAGGACCTTCATGCGCTCCAGGATGTCGGAGATTTCCGCCATGCCGCCGTCGGCGGTCTGCAGCACGGCGATGCCATGCGAGGCGTTGGTCTGGGCCTGGTTCAACACCGCCACGTCGTTCTGCAACTTGGTGGCCACGGCCAGGCCGGCGGCGTCGTCGGACGCCTTGTTGACCTTCGAGCCGCTGGCGATGCGGTTCAGGGCGTTGGTCTGTTCGGCGGAGTTGATGTTCAGGTAACGCAACGCCGAGTTGGCCGCTGTGTTCGTCGTGATCACGGGCATGTTCTGTGCTCCTTGTTTCGGGATGCGGGAACAAGAGGCCGTTTCTGGCCTCGCTGAGAGACGCGGCCGGGACATGCTGGCCCTGCGCCGATCGCCCATGACACGAAGCAGGGGGCGGATTCCTGGCGCCGTGGCGCCGTTTTTTTTTCACCGAATGCCGCGCCAGTGTTCGCGCCCCTGATGCGTTTTTCGACCAGTCCCCGGCCCCGGTGACGCTTCCGGTGTCGCGGCCTTCCCAGACGGTCGAAAGGCGCTCCCCATGACCATCGACACCGCGACCCAGACCAGCGCGTACAGCAGCGGCATCAGCCTCACCACGGCCTCGTCGATCACCGAACTGGCCGACAACTACGACATGTTCGTCACGCTGCTGACGACGCAGCTTGAGAACCAGAATCCGCTGGACCCCACGGATACCGATGAACTGACGCAGCAGCTTCTGAGTTATTCCCAGGTCGAGCAGCAGATCCTGACCAATCAGTACCTGGAGAACCTGGTGCTCTCCACCAACAACCAGGCGGCGGAAACCGCCCTGGGCTTTGTTGGTATGGAGATTACCTACGATGCCTCGTCTCAGGATTATGACGGGGAGGCCGTGTCCTGGTCGATGGACGTCCCCGACGACGCCACGTCGCTGACGCTCACGGTCGAGAACGAGGACGGCAAGACCGTCTACCAGACCGAGGTCAGCCCGGTGGCCGGCGAATCCTACACGTTCGCGTGGGAGGGCCAGTCCACCGGCAACACGATGGCCACCGAGGGCACCTACCGCCTGGTGGCCACCGCCGAACTGGCCGACGGCGACACCGAAACCCTGGACCTGCACGCGACAAGCGTCGTCAGCGAGGTGGACTGGTCCACCGGCTCGCCGGTCCTGGTGCTCGCCAACGGCAGCACCGCCGGTCTCGACAGCATCGTCAGCGCCCGACAGCCCGCGAAGGCCGACGCCTGAACCGCGTCCGCCGTCTGGTCCCGCGCATTCCCCATTCCGGAGGGTTTCGTCGTGAGCAGCCTCAGCAGCTCCTTGAACATCGCCGTGACGGCGTTGAACGCCCAGTCCGCCGCTGTCTCCAGCATTTCCAACAATCTCGCGAACAGCGAGACCATCGGCTACAAGGCCACGCACGCCAGCTTCTACAGCCTGATTTCCGGCACCAGCTCGCAAAGGAACTTCACGGGCGCCGGCGTGATCGCCAATCCGAGCCAGAACATCGCCGAGCAGGGCCTAATTATCGGCACCGAAAACGATACCGACATGGCCATTGATGGCGATGGCTTCTTCGTGGTGACCACATCACCGGACAGTGATGTCTTCGCGTATACACGGGCGGGCGACTTCTATCCGGATGATGACGGCTACCTGGTCAACAGCAATGGCTTCTATCTGCAAGGCTATCCGACCGATCAGAACGGCGATGTCATCGGCAACACATCGGCCGCCAATCTGGAGGCCGTCAATCAATACGCGATCAGCGGAACGGCCGTTGCCACAAGCGAGCTTGCATTGCGCGCCAACCTGCCGGCCACCGCCGCCGTGGGCGACACGGTAACCACCAGCGTCGAGATCTTCGACAGCCTGGGCGTCGCCCACACCATAGAGCTGACCTACGAAAAGACCGCCGCCAACACCTGGGACATGACCGCCGGTGATCCGGTGTTGTCGTCCGACGGCACCACGGTCTCCGGGACCACCACGCCCGCGACGCTGACCCTCACCTTCAAGGATGGCGTTCTGGATACGGCCTCGGCCGACCCCTTCGCCATCGACGTCACCGGGTGGAGCTCCGGCGCCTCTGACAGCAGCATCGCCTACGACCCCGGCACCATCGGCAAGGCGGATGGCCTGAGCCAATACGCGCCGAGCGGCAGCGACGGTGACGTGAAGATCGAGGTGGACACCGTCTCCCAGGACGGGGTGCGCTACGGTGCCTTCTACAGCGCCACCGTCACTCAGGACGGGATGATGTACGCCAACTTTGACAATGGCGTGAGCTATCCGATCTACCAGATCCCGCTGGGCACTGTCCCCAACACCAACGGCCTGGAGGCCATTTCCGGCAACGCCTATCTGCCGACCACCCAATCCGGGGCCGTGACCTACGTCACGGCAGGGACCACGGGCTCTGGAACCGTCTTCGCCGGCTCCCTGGAGCGCTCGACCGTCGATACCGCCGACGAGTTCAGCAAGCTGATCACCGCCCAGCAGGCCTACAGCGCCGCCAGCGAGATCGTCCAGAGCGCCCAGGACATGTTTGACGACATCATCAACGCCAAGAGGTAACGGCCATGCCCAGCAAGGCAACCCTTGAGCGGGATCTGGCCCGGGCGCTGGGACAGCTCACCCGGGCCGCCCGCCTGGCCGACACGGTCTCCGGCGCCTCGTCCCGAACCGACACGCTCCGCGCCGCCAGCGCCCTGGCGGAGAGCCTGCAAGCCCTGACAACCCAACAGGACGCCGTCGCGGCCCGCCTGGAGGCGGCGCGCCGGCACCACGGCTCCGGCCTGGCCTACGCCCAGGCCGCGCGCCTGGGGGACCCGAGCGGAGGAGGCCGGTGATGCCCGCACGGTCCGAGGCGCGCGCCGCCCGTCCCTTGCTGATCCAGTACCTGTCTGTCCTGCGCCGCCTGATCGAACTGGCGGAACTGGAGGCAGCGCTTCTGGACCAGGGGATATCCGACACCCCCGTGTCGCTGAAAGGGCCGCAAGAGGCGTTGGCGCAGGATTACGCCCTGCTGAGCGCCGCCCTCAAGCCGAGCGTCCGCGTCTTGCACGAGGCCGGTCTGCTCGATGTCCAGGCCCTGGAAATCAGCATCCGCCACCTGGTCGCCCTGACCAAGGAGAACCGGC
This sequence comes from Rhodospira sp., assembly GCA_028277295.1. Classification (GTDB taxonomy): domain Bacteria; phylum Pseudomonadota; class Alphaproteobacteria; order Rhodospirillales; family Rhodospirillaceae; genus Rhodospira. The sequence goes on along the minus strand of JANQGN010000520.1, from coordinate 23,443 downwards.
GGCGCCGGCATGGCCGCCGGCAGTCGATGGACGACGGCCGCGTGGATGCCGTGATGCAGGCCCTGCCGGACGAGGACGGCACCACGAATGGCCGGCGGTCGCCGATCCCAACAGGACCGGCGCCGCACAGGCTGGCGGTTACGCGACCCCAGGCGTAGGAGGCCCGCTCCCATGGCCATCACCTCGATCTCCAGCATTGTCCACACCGCGCGCAGCGGGCTCATGGCCACACAGACGGCCATGTCCGTTACCTCGGCCAACATCACCAACGCCAACACCGTCGGCTATACGGCCAAGACCGCCGACACCGCCGCGACCGTGGTGGGCGGCAGGGTCGCCGGGGTGAGCGTGGTGGGTATCGGCAACGCCGTGAACACGGCCCTCATGAAGGAGGTCATGGGCGCCACCTCGGAGTCCGCCTACGACGCCACCCTGGCGTCTTATCTGAACACGCTTCTGAACGCGCTGGGCACCACCGACGGCGGCGCGCCCCTGGAAACGGTCATGACCGACCTCATGACCACGCTAAGCGAGGCGGTCAACGCTGGCGGCAGTGCCCAATCCACCAGCGATGTTACCGACGCCCTGGCCGCCTGGGCGGCAACCCTCCAGGACGCCAGCCAGTCGGTCCAGGCCACCCGCACCACCGCCGACGCGGCCATTGGCGAGACCGTGGAGGAGATCAACGCGCTGCTGGGGCAATTGGACGACCTTAACGACCAGATCGCCCGCGCCACCGCCACCGGCGACCCCACGGCGGACCTGCTGGATTCCCAGCGCGTTCTGCTGGAGGACCTCAGCGGCTTCACCGACATACGGTACTTCAACACCGGCACCGGCGAACTGCACGTCTACAGTGGTGGCGGGACTCCGCTGCTGACGTCCTCGGCGCGAACGCTCGACTATACCCCCTTCGGCACCCTGACCGCCGACGCCACATACGACCCGGCGAGTGGCGGCGTCATCCCGGGAATCACGATCAACGGCGGCGACGTGACGTCGTCCCTCGGCGGCGGCGAACTGGGCGCCTTGATCACGGCGCGCGACACCACCTTGCCGGCTATCCAGGAGGAACTGGACGCCTTGGCCACCGGCGTCATGGACGCCCTGAACGCCGCCGCCAACCGCGCCACGCCGGCCCCGGCGCCGCCGAGCTTGACCGGGACAACCGCCGTCGCGGGCGCGGACCCCTTCAGTGGCACCGGCATCCTGTCGGTGCTGGCGGTGGATGCGAACGGCGAGGTGGTGTCCGCCACGGACATCGATCTGTCCACGATCACCACCTATGCCGACCTGGTCACGGCGCTGGACGGCGCGGCCGGCGTGTCCGCCATCCTGGACGCCAACGGCAACGTGGTCCTCACCGCCGATACCGCCGGCACGGGCGTCGCGCTGACCGGTGAGACCACCGTGACCGCGGACGGGCGCGGCCTGTCCCATCACCTGGGCTTCAACAACGTCCTGTCCGGCACCGGGGCCGCCGATCTGGCCGTGGCGGATACCCTGGGCGCGCATGGGTTCCCGACGGCCCTGCCGGCCTCGACCACCGTCGGCGACACGGCCCTGGTCAGCGGCGACACCGCCGGCCTCCAGGCCCTGTGGACCGCGCTGGACGATCCCATCGCGTTCGACGCCGCCGGCACCATGGCCGCCGCCGACCGCTCCGCCGTCGGTCAGATCGCCGCCGTGATCGACGACGTCGCCGATACAACAAACGCCGCCGCCGACACCGCGACGCTGTCGGCGCAGACCCTTGCCACCCTGTCCGACGCCTTCGACAACGCCCACGGGGTCAACGTGGACGAGGAAACGGCGAAGCTTCTGGCCCTGGAGCAGTCCTACCAGGCCGTCTCCCAGGTCATGAGCACCGCCCAGGACATGTTCGACAGCCTCGTGGCCATGATGAACTAGCGGAGGGTTCCATGCGGGTTTGCACCAGCACCATGCAGGCCACCCTGCTCACCCAGGCGATGCGGGTTCAGGGGGAGTATAGCGCCGCCCTGATCCAGCAGGGCTCGGGAACCAAAAGCCCCTCCCTCGCCGGTCTCGACGGCCAGGCCGGGCTGGCCGTCAGCCTGGAGGCCGACATGGCGGCGTCGGAGCGGCTGGTCTCCCAGGCCGAGACAGCGGCGTCCATGGTGGAAACGGGGTATGGCGCCCTCGCTGACATTCTCGACATCGTCGAAGCCGCCAAGGTGGACATTGCCTCCAGCATCAACGGCACGGTCACGGATACCACCACCCTGCGCGAGTCCGCCGTGGACTGGCGGGAATCCGTGGCCACCCTTCTCAACACCACATTCGGGGGCCTGGCCGTGTTCGGCGGGAACGGAGCCACCGCCGCCCCCGTTGATCTCAGCGACCCGGCCTACACGCCCATCGTGGGGGTGGCCGACACCGACTACTACCAGGGCAACGGCGCCGACTGGACGCTGATGGTGGACGGGGCCAGCGGCGTGACCTATGGCGTGCGCGCCGACACCAGCGGCGCCGAGAAAACCTTGCGCGCCCTGTCGCTGCTGGCCGGGATGACCACCAGCCCACCGGACACCGCCCTGATGAGGGACGCGGCGGTCTTGCTGGACGAGGCGGTCGCCGAACTGGCCGCCGCCCAGGACACCCTGTCCGGGCAGGCCGACACGCTGTCCGCCGTGATCGACAGCCAGACCGAGTTCCAGCTCTACGCCGAAAGCGCCCTGGAGAGCGTCGCGAAGGTGGACGTGGCGGCGGCCACGGCCACGGTGTCCCAGCACGAGACGGTGTTGCGGGCGTCGTTCTCGGCGCTGTCCTCGCTGACGTCCCTCTCGCTGGTCGATTATGTCCGCTGACGCGATGGCGGCGACAACCTTTTCGAGGGCGAACCGTTGCCTCCGGCGATGGGTTCGGGTCATGATCCCCCGAAACCCGAGGACCAGCCTTGGGCAAGCGGTTGGGGAGGACTATCCGCATGAAGACACGCGCCGCCGTCGCGCTGGAGGCCGGCAAGCCGCTGGTCATCGAGGAGGTCGACCTCGACGGGCCGAAAGCCGGGGAGGTCCTGCTGGAGATCAAGGCCACCGGGGTCTGTCACACCGACGCCTTCACCCTCTCCGGCGCCGATCCCGAGGGGTTGTTCCCCACCATCCTGGGCCACGAGGGCGCGGGCGTGGTGGTCGAGGTGGGCGCGGGCGTGACCTCGGTCCAGCCGGGCGACCATGTCATCCCGCTGTACACCCCCGAGTGCCGCCAGTGCGACTACTGCCTGAGCGGCAAGACCAACCTCTGCCAGGCCATCCGCGCCACGCAAGGCAAGGGCCTGATGCCCGACGGCACGAGCCGGTTCTCGCTGAACGGCCGCATGCTGCACCACTACATGGGCTGCTCCACCTTCGCCAACCACACGGTGCTGCCCGAGATCGCGGTGGCGAAAATCAACCCGGACGCCCCCTTCGACAAGGTGTGCTACGTGGGCTGCGGCGTGACCACCGGCGTCGGCGCGGTGATCAACACGGCTCATGTGGAGCCGGGATCCACGGTGGTCGTCTTCGGCCTGGGCGGGATCGGCCTGAACGTGATCCAGGGCGCGCGCCTGGTCGGCGCCGGTATGATCGTGGGCGTGGACATCAATCCCGCGCGCCGGGCCATCGCCGAGTCCTTCGGCATGACCCACTTCGTCAATCCCCAGGAGATCAATGGAGATCTGGTGTCCCACATCGTCGACCTGACCGGCGGCGGCGCGGACTACAGCTTCGAGTGCATCGGCAAGGTGGAGGTGATGCGCGCCGCCCTGGAATGCTGCCACAAGGGCTGGGGTGTCTCCACCATCATCGGCGTGGCTGGTGCCGGCGAGGAAATCGCCACCCGCCCGTTCCAGCTCGTCACCGGGCGGGTCTGGAAGGGCACGGCCTTCGGCGGCGCCAAGGGCCGCACCGACGTCCCCAAGATTGTCGAGTGGTACATGAAGGGGAAGATCCAGATCGACCCGCTGATCACCCACGTACTGCCCCTGGAGCGCATCAACGACGCCTTCGACCTGATGCACGAGGGCGCGTCCATCCGTACCGTGATTACCTTTTGATCGCCGGCTCACACGGGTCCAGGAGCACCGATGACATTGGAAACCGTTTCCGAAACCCGATGCTTCGGCGGTGTGCAGGGCGTTTATCGCCACGACTCCACCGAAACCGGTACGCCCATGCGCTTCGCCGTCTACCGCCCACCCCAGGCCGAGCGTGGTCCGGTGCCGGTGCTGTGGTGGCTGTCGGGACTGACCTGTACCGAGGAGAACGTCACGGTGAAGGCTGGCGCCCAGCGTACGGCCGCCGAACATGGCCTGATGCTGGTGGCGCCGGACACCAGCCCGCGCGGCCTGGACCTGCCCGGGGAGCACGACGCGTACGATTTCGGCAGCGGCGCCGGCTTCTACGTCGATGCCACCGAGGCGCCCTGGTCGGCTCACTACCGCATGTACAGCTACGTTCGGGACGAGTTGCCGGCGCTGGTCGCCGCGCACTTCCCCATGGATCCGGCCCGCCAGGGCATCTTTGGGCATTCCATGGGCGGGCACGGTGCCCTGGTGCTGGCCCTGCGCAACCCGGACCGGTATCGCTCCGTCTCGGCCTTCGCGCCCATCGTGGCCCCGACGCGGGTCCCCTGGGGAGAAAAGGCGTTCACTGGCTACCTGGGCCACGACCGCGCCGCGTGGACCGCCTACGACGCCACCGCCCTGGTGGCCGACACGGCCTGGCGCGGACCCATCCTCGTCGACCAGGGCGATGCCGACACGTTTCTCGGCACCCAGTTGACGCCCGACGTGTTCCTGGACGCCGCCCAGGCGGCCGGCGTGCACGTGACGCTGCGCATGCAACCGGGCTACGATCACAGCTACTTCTTCATCGCCACCTTCATCGGCGATCACATCGCCCACCACGCGGCGGCGTTGCGGGCTTAGAGCCCGTCCGGAACGTCTCGGGAGCCACAATATGGTGTGTGCCTGTGCCCAACTCGCATGCCGTATGGGGTGTTTTTGCACGGCTTTCCGGACAGACACTGAGAGCCCGATTCAAAACTCCGTGAGGTATGTCAGGTCCTTGTGAGGAGGCGGGTGACACGGCGGATGTGCGCGAGCAGGCGCCGTGCGTCCGCGCTCTGGATGGTTTTCTCCCAGTCCTTGGCGAGGCGCCGGCGGCAACAGGGCGATCAAGACCCATTCCGCGTTGGTCGCGTCGTCCATGACCGTCGCGGTCCGTGGCCGGATGGGGGTGAGGGCCGGTGCCTCGATCTGGGTCCGGGCGTCTGGACGGCACCCTTGGGCAGATGACTCGCAGGCATCCGTCGCTGGGATGACGTCATCGCACAAGAGTCGGCAAAAATTACCGAGTGAACTTCCTGGGTGCTTTTTATAAAATTAGTGGCGGGAGAGCAGTCGTGGCCATGAGTTCAGTCATGAGTTCAGAGTCAACCCCTCCCGGCGCGCGACCCATCGGGAAGACGGGACCATGGACGGCTGATGCGGCCGAGTCCTGTCTCGAGGGGGACTTGTCCGATGCCGATTCGGATGAGACGCTCATGGCGCGTGTCCGGGCCGGTGATCGAGAAGCCTTCAGGATCCTGGTCACGCGCCACGTTGATCGGATCGTGGGACTGGCCCGGCGCATGTTGGGCAACGCCGAGGCAGAGGACATCGCCCAGGAGGTGTTCTTGAAGGTGTGGACCCGGCGGGCCCAATGGCGACCCGCGGGCGGTGCGTTCCGAACCTGGCTGTATCGTGTTGCCCTTAATCAGTGTATTGACCGAACCCGCAAACGCGTCCCCGTACCCTTGGACGAGGCACCCGAAGTGCCCGATCAGGCCGATGGTCCCTTGGAAGTGTGCGACGCGCGTGAGACGGCGGCGCGGTTGCGGGCCGCCCTGCAAATGATTCCAGAGCGACAGAGAATAGCCATAACCCTATACTATCATGAAGATTTGACAGCTGCCCAGGTTGCCACTATCATGTCTCTGAAGTTAAATGCGGTCGAGTCCCTGCTGAAACGTGGGCGACAGAACTTGCGTGCGTTGCTTGGCTGATCCACCGAATGTGGATGATCTCAACGGTTCACCGAATGTGAACAAGCCGATGTGCCACAAATGTCTCCCAAACAATTTCGGGTGCTGATCGAAACGTTCGGCGCTGATATCGCCAAATGGCCGCCGGACCAACGTGCCTCGGCGATGGAGTTGCTTGCGTCCTCCACGGAAGCGCAAGACCTCCTCGCGAAGGCTTTGGACCTGGATCGCGTTCTGAACGCCCCAGAGCCGCCGTTATCCGCGGATCAGCGTGATGCCCTGGTTGACAAAATCATGAACGATCTCGACGAAAGCGAGGGGTAGGCGCCGCGATCGCGACTCGCGTGGCCATGGCCAAGGGCGTTGCCTGTCGGTGACGGCGGAGACGCGGGCCGCGATCTTGATATGACAGCAAGTCGTCGTCGCGATCCGGTTCGGATCGGTCGGGATTTGCCCTAGGGAACCGTTGGCGAGATCTCCGGGCCCGAAGTTCGCGCTTGTTACGCTTCGTCCACAGACATACCGTACATCCGAGGGAGATCCTGACCGCCTGGGGCGCGGCTCGGCGGCGTCCCCAGCTTCTGATTGTGGGCTGGGCGATCACACCCCGCGAGCGGTGCTGGCGTGGAGGAGGATGGACGGTGACGACGGTGTCGTCCGCCCGCGTGGCGCGCTCTGGGGCAGGCCAGCGCGGTGATGACCCCTCTCACGCGGGCGAGGCCCGGTCGCAGCGCCGAGGGCGGAGATGGGGATTGGCCCTGGCCATCCTCATGGGCTGTGCGACTGTCGCCGTGGGGGCCGGTTTGCCATGCCGAGCCGCGGCCCATGATGGCGATCTCGCAAGCCATGTCGCTGGATCATCCCCGTCCCACGACCATGGCGGCGTGGCCCTGGCCGACAGCGCGGCCCTGGCCGACAGCGCGGCCCTGGCCGAAGTGACGATTCAAGAGTCGACCGTTGATCTCCAGTTGCTGGCGGGCGTCATGCTCGCGGTTGTCATCGTCCTGGGGGCGCTGGTCTGGCTGCTGCTGCGCTCCGGGCGCAACGAGGTCCTGGCGTTACAGATGGGCTCGCGGCGCCTGCGCTGGATCATCGTCGGCGCGTTGGGCGCCTTGGTCCTCATGGTGTTGGCGGGGGCCTGGGTCGCCTATCAGCACAATCGCGCCCGCATCCTGGACGTTGTGGGCCACTCCCTGCAAACGGTCCTGACCAGCACCGTCGAGCGCCTGCGGATGTGGACCGCCGATCAGGAACGGCAGGTGGCCCAGTTGGGCCGTGACCCGCACCTTGTGGATCTCACCCGGCGCCTGCTGGACCTGCCGCGAGACCGCCTGACGGCCGAGGCGTCTCCGGCGCTGGCTGACTTGCGCCGGTTCTTCCACGACAAGGGATGGGGGCTGGGACGGGCGGGCTTCGCCGTCCTGGCCCTGGATGGCATTGCCATCGGCGCCACCGATGACGTGGATCTGGGCATCGAGGATCTGATCATCGAGCGCCGCCCGGAGGTCTTCGCCCGCCTTCTGGCCGGGGAACCCGTGACCATCGCGCCGATCCGCCCGGATCGGCCAGCCTTTGACGTCGGGCTCGACGGTGCGGAAGCCGCGGACCCGCCGGCCGTCATGTTCTTCGCCGCGCCGGTCGTGGACGCGTACGGGACGGTGCTGGCGGTGGTCACTCGGCGCGAGCCTCCGCACGGGACCTTCTCGCGCATTCTGGAAACCGGACGCATGGGCCGCAGCGGCGAGACCTATGCGTTCGATCCAAGCGGCGTCATGGTGTCTCGCACGCGCTTCCAGCGGGACCTGGAGGCGCTCGGTCTGCTCCAGCCGGGCCAGAGCGGCATCCTCTCCGTGGAACTCAGGGTCCCCGCGACCTCGCGTGATGATCGGCATTCCCACCCCTCCCCTGAGGTGGGCCAGTTGACCCGCATGGCCCGGAGCGCGCTGGAGGGTCGCTCTGGCCTGGACCTTCAGGGCTACCCGGACTATCGCGGGCAACCCGTGATGGGTGCCTGGATCATGGACGGCTCGCTGGGCCTGGGGATCGCCACCGAGATCGATGTTGCCGAGGCGCTGGAGCCGGTCGTCACCTTGCGCAACACCATGGGCGGGATCCTGCTGCTGACCCTGACCCTGCTGATCGGCGCCACCGTGGCCACGCTGATTCTCGGCGAGCGCACCAGCCGAGCCCTGCTGCGCGCCCGCGACGACCTGGAGGCGCGGGTCAAGGAGCGGACCCGCGAATTGGCGGAGGCGTCCGATCGCCTGACCCTCGCCTTGGAGAACATGTCCAATGGCCTTTACGTCCTCGATGGCGACCTGCGCTTCGTCATGTCCAACGATGTGTACCAACATATGCTGGAGCTTCCCGGCCAGCTCACCATTCCCGGGACGTCGGTGGAGCCAGTCCTTCGCTTCCTGGCGGCGCGCGGTGATTATGGTCCGGTTTCCTCGGTCGAGGCTCAGGTCCGGGAACGGATACAATCGCTGCGGAGCAAGTCGGAAACGGTCGGGGACCTCCGGCCGCCGAACGGCCGTGTGCTGGAGGTGCGGACGCGCCTGACCAGGAGCGGCATGACCATCGTCGCCCTGAACGACATCACGGAGCTGAAGCGCAAGGAAGAAGACCTGATTCGCAGTGGCGAACGCCTGGACATGGCCCTGCGCGGCGGCGATCTGGGATCCTGGGATGTCGACCTCACCAGTGGAGAGACCATTGTCAACGACCGGTACCTGGACATGCTGGGTCACCGCCGGTCAGACCTCACGGACGTCCGGGCGCTCTGGCTGGAGACCATGCATCCCGACGATCGGGCCGTGGTCCTGTCGGTGGGCGAGGCTTATCGACTGGGCCAGCGCGATAGCTATGAGGTCGAATACCGCGTCCTCACCCAGGGGGGACAGGAACGCTGGATGGCGTCGAAGGGTGCGGCGGTGGAGTGCGACAACCAGGGGCATCCCACCCGCATGGTCGGCACCGTCATGGACATCACCGACCGTCGGTTGGCCGAACAGGCGATCCGCGAGGCCGAGGAACGCACCCGACTGATTCTCGACTCCGCCGGCGAAGGGGTGTTCGGGCTGGACAAGGATGGTATCGCGACATTCTTCAACCCCGCCGCGTGCCGCATGTTGGGGTACGCGGCCGAGGATCTGATTGGGCGCTACGTCCACGAGTTGATTCACCACAGCCTTCCAGATGGCACGCCCTACGCCGGCCATGACTGTCCCATGCGCAAGGCGTTCGCCAACGGCGAGATGCGGCGCGTGACCGGCGAGGTGCTGTGGCGCGCCGACGGATCCTCATTCCCGGTTGAATACGCGGCCAACCCGATCCGGAAGGACGGGGCGGTGATCGGGGCGGTGATCACCTTCTCCGATGTCACGGAGCGGCGGGCGGCGGAAGAGGCCCTGCGCGACAGCCAGCAACTGCTGGAAAGTGTTATCGACAACAGCACGGCGATGATCTTCTCCAAGGACCGGCAGGGGCGCTACACCCTCGTCAATCGGCAGTGGGAAGACATGACCGGACTGACTCGCGCCGAGGTCATCGGCAAGGATGACTACAGCATCTTTCCCGAGGCGGCCGCCGCCACGCTGCGGGGCAATGACCAGAAGATCGTCGAGGCGCGAAAGCCGCTGGCCTTCGAGGAGGTGGTCGAGGGCGAGTTGGGCAATCGCATCTTCCTGACCATGAAGGTGCCGTTGTTCGACCCTGATGGAACCGTCGACGGTGTGTGCGGCATCGCCACCGATATCACCGAGCGCAAGCGCCTGGAGGTGGAACTGATGACGGCCAAGGAGAAGGCCGAAAGCGCCACCCGCGCGAAGTCCGCCTTCCTGGCCGCCATGAGCCATGAAATCCGCACGCCCATGAACGGCGTCGTCGGCATGATCGACCTGCTCGGTGAGACAGACATGGACGGCGAGCAGCGGCAGATGTTGCGCACGGTGCGCGACAGTGCCTTCGCCCTGCTGCAAATCATCAATGATATCCTCGACTTCTCGAAGATCGAGGCCGGCAAGATGGGTCTGGAGTCGGTGCCGGTCTCGGTGCGCGACGTGATCGAGGGGGTCTCGGAGACCCTGGTGCGCAACGCCGACGCCAAGGGGGTGCGGCTGGTCATCTTCATCGATCCGGCGATCCCCGACTGGGTGCTGAGTGACCAGGTGCGATTGCGTCAGATTCTGTTCAACCTCATCGGAAACGCCATCAAGTTCACCGAACCGGGCGACGGTCGGCCGGGATTGGTCCAGGTGCGGGCCGCGTTGGACGGGGCGCTCGGCGAGGGCGTGGCGCGCGTGCGTTTCGAGGTCATCGACACCGGAATTGGTATGTCGCCGGCGGCTCAGGCGAAGCTGTTCCAGCCGTTCACCCAGGCCGAAAGCTCGACCACCCGGCGGTTCGGTGGCACCGGCCTGGGGCTGACCATTTGCCGGAGCCTGACGGCCCTGATGAAGGGGACGATCACCGTGAAGAGCGTGGAGGGAGAGGGCTCCACCTTCACCGTCGCCCTGCCGTTGCCGCTGGCCCAGGACCACCAAGGTCCCGTCGACGAGCCCGACTTGACGGGTGTGCGAGTCCTGCTGGTCGGGCGCGATCCGATCCTGTTTGCCTCGCTTCCCGTCTACGTCGCCGGGCGCGGCGGGGTATGCGAGGACCAAGCCGACCTGTACACCGTGGCCATGACCTTCCGGCGGGGCGTGCGCGATGGCGCGCCGGCCCAGGTCATCGTGTTTGGTCCCGAGTATTCCCCCGACCACGTGGACCCGGTGATCGACGTCATGCGCGCGGAGTCCGCCGATCTTGATCCGCCAGCGCGTTTTGTCATCGTCACCGACGACCGGCAGATCCGTAAGGGGCTGATGATGCCCGATATGGTCGTGGTGGGCGCCAACCCCATGAAGCGCTCGTCGTTCCTGCGCGGGATCGGCATGGCCTGCGGCCGCGTCAGCCCGGATCTCGACGAAACCGCCGAGCGTCTGACCGACGGGGTGGCGCAGGCGCCAACCGCCGAGGAAGCCGCCGTCCAGGGGCGCCTGATCCTGGTGGCCGAGGACAATCCCACCAACCAGGACGTCATTCGCCGGCAGTTGCGGGCGCTGGGCTATGCCTGCGAGGTGGTCGACAATGGCCGCCTGGGGTTGGAGGCATGGCAGAGCGGGCGCTTCGGGGTGGTGCTGACCGACTGCCACATGCCGGACATGGACGGCTACGAGATGACCGGCGCCATCCGGGCGGCGGAGGCGACGCTTGACGGCACCGACCACACGCCCATCATCGCCATCACCGCCAACGCCTTGCAAGGTGAGGCCGACCGCTGCCTGGCGGCGGGCATGGATGACTATCTCGCCAAGCCGTTGGAGATGGCCCGGCTGAAGCGGACCCTCGCGAAGTGGACGCCCCCGGCGCCGTCCGAGGGCGGCGCGCCGGAGCCCTCGGCGAAAAGAACCGAGCCGGCATCGCCAGCGCCTGACACCGACCTGTTCCTCGCGCTGGTCAATGGGGGAGTCGTGGATCCATCCTACCTGCGCGAGACCTTCGGGGACGACAGGGACATGATCCGCGACATCCTGAAGGACTTCGTGGATCCGGCGCGCGGCATTCAGAGCGAGATCGACGCCGCCCATGCAGCCGGGGACGCCGCGGCCGTTGGCGCCGCCGCCCACAAACTGAAGTCGTCATCCCGGGCGGTCGGCGCCAATGCCCTCGCCGATCTGTGTCAGGACCTGGAAAAGGCCGGCAAGGCTGGCGATCGGGATCGGATCGAGGCGCGCTACGGTGACCTGGCCGGGATGGTGGACCAGGTGACGGCGGTGATCGAGCGGCTCTGACGGCGCGGGACCGGGCGATCGGCCGCCCCATTGTTCCCCTGGCCGGTCAGGCCATCCGGTCCTTCACGAACCAGATTTTGCCGGCGCCGCAGACGGGGCAGCGCCAGTCGTCCGGCAGGTCCTCGAACGTGGTGCCGGGCGGGATCGGATGGGTTCCCATGATGTTCTCCGGGTCGCCCTTGGCGGGTACGTAGTAGTAGGGGTCGCACTCGTTGTAGGTGCAGAGCCAGATCTGCCGCTGAGGATCGTAGTCGTCGTCGCGGCGCCTGGCGGACGCCGGCCGTGTCCCCGGCAGGATCGCCGCGACGACGCCCAGCAGGGTGAGCGGCCAGCGCCCCAGAAAGGCGCGACGGGTGGCCCTCGGGCTGGCCTTGGGTGGGGCTGGTTGAGTCATGGGGGAAACGCTCCGTGATCGACGGTCATGAACCGATGACAAACGCTGAGGCCAGGGTGCCGCGGATCGACCGTGGACTGCGTTGATTGGGCGCAAGCCCGTTTAAGGTGTCATGGAACGGTCACGGTCCGCGGACGATCCTCCCGCCCCAAAAACGGGCGTGCCGCGACAAACCCGAAAGGCCGGCCAGGACTGCCCCTGACCGGCCCTTCGTTCAGGGTCCCGTTGCCCAGCAGCATGATCCGATCAGAGTCCTCCGATCGGCGTCAACCGATGGCGCCGCCGCCGGTCTTGACGATCACCTGGATCGACGGACGCGGCGGCAGGGCGTCATCGAAGTCCGGCCAGCGGGTGGACGGATTGTCAAAAGTGCTGCCCTTCTCGTCCGCCGGGTGCTGAACGGCCGCGAAGTAGGTGCTGTCGTCGGGGGTAAACTCCGGACCACACAGCTCGGCGCCCTGCGGACAGGCATAGAAGCGACGGGTGATGGCGCGACCCGGGCCGGCCACGTCCGCGGCCCACACACCGTCGGCGATGCCGCTCTTGGGGCCACCGTCGGTGGAGATCCAGATGCGGCCCTTGGTATCGAAGGCCACGTTGTCCGGGCAGGACAGCCAGCCGTTCTCGCCGACATCGCCGCCGTACTGGGCGCCGTCGTCCGGGTTGGCCGGGTTGCCCGCTTGCAGGAAGATATCCCAGGTGTACTGGGCGGCGGTGTGGTCGGCGTTGGCGCCATCGCCGTCCGGCGCCGTGCCGGGCGGAATGATCTCGACCACGTGGCCGTGTCGGTTCTTGGCCCGCGTGTTGGGCGCGTTGACCTGGTCTTCCTTGCGCTTTGTGTTGTTGGTCAGCATCGCGTAGATGATGCCGTTGACCGGGTTGGGCTCCACGTCCTCGGGGCGGTCCATCGGCGTGGCGCCCACCAGGTCGGCCGCCTTGCGGGTGTCTATCAGGATATCGGCCTGGCTGTTGAAGCCGTTCTCGGCGGTCAGCGGGCCGTCGCCGAACACCAGCGGCATCCAGTCCAGGGTGCCGTCCTCGTTGAACCTGGCCACCGATAGAACGCCGTCGTCCAGCAGGTCCATATTGGCGGCGCGATCATCGGGGTTGACCGTGCCGGCGGTGACGAAGCGGTAGATGTACTCGAACCGCTGATCGTCCCCGGCGTAGACGACCACATGGCCGTCCTTGTTGACGGTGGTGGTGGCGCCCTCGTGCTTGAAGCGGCCCAGGGTGGAGCGCTTTTTGGGCACCGAGTTCGGATCGTACGGATCGTATTCGATCATCCAGCCGAAGCGGTTCGGCTCGTTGGGCTCCTTCTCGACGTTGAAGCGGTCGTGGACGGTGCCCCAGGCATAGCGGCCGCCGCCGACGCCGTAGCGCTCATAGTTCTCGACCTCGGTGGTCTTGGTGATGTCGCCCAGGAAGTAGCCGTGGAAGTTTTCCTCGGCGAACAGGATGGTGTTCCAGGGGGTCTTGCCGCCGGCGCAGTTGTTGACCGTGCCGATCACCCTGGTGCCGGTCGGATCGGCGTTGGTCTTCAGGCGGTCATGGCCGGCGGCCGGACCGGCCATCGCGAACTCGGTGGCCAGGGTGGTCATGCGGCGGTTGTAGGGGCTGTCCCTGACCACGGACCAGGTGTTGCCCTCGCGTTTGATCTCGACGACGGCATGGCCGTGGGCGGCCATCTCGATGTCGATCTGCTCGGCGGTCAGGGCGTCGGCGCTGGGACTGCCCGGGAACATCAGGTCCGGGTTGGTGTATTCGTGGTTCACGCACAGCAGGCCGTGGTCCGAGGTATCCGAACCCACCGGTAGCGGCATGAAGCCCACGTAGTCGTTGTTGTAGCCGAACTGCTTGGCCTGTGCCTCGGCGGTCTGGTTCATCGGGTCGAAGTCGGGCGCGCCGGCCACCACCGGGTCACCCCAGCGCAGAAGGGTCTGGATCTCGTAGCCCTCGGCCACATGGCTGGTTTCGTCGTAGCTGTGCGGCAGCGGCGGGAAGGTCAGTGTGCTGGCGTCGGCGGTGGCCGCCTGGGCCGGGCGGGTGGTCAGGGCGGTGCCCAGGGCGCCGGCGCTGGTGGCCAGGGCGAGGCTGGCGGCGGCGCCCTTCAAGGCGCTACGGCGGCTGAAGGTCTTGCCGCTGAACAGGCTGGCGCCGACCACGGCGGCGCCGGCGACGGCGGCGGTCGCGCCGGTCAGGGCGGTGCCCTGGCTCAGGCGCGCGGCGAGGATGGTCTCGAACGACGGCTGGGCGGAGGGGTTGATGACAACGTCGTCATCGGCTGCGAGCTGCTCGCTCCAGGTCAGACCGGTATCCATGGGGACTCTTCCTTCCTTCCTGCAAGGGGTCTGCGGCCGTCGCGTCCCGGGCTGCCAAGGCACGGCGGCAACAGCCACGACCGCGACGTCCACGGCGCGGCGGTTGGCCTGGGGCGCCAGGACCCGACGGTTTGTGAAGATTGGTCAACCATGAGCGCCACGGCTATCCAGCAAGGATGAAGTTTCCGAGACACGCGGGGTTCGTGTGCGCCTCTTGGCCCCGGCGGCGCGGGGGGCGTTGCGTGGTCCGCAATTTTCCCATTTTGAGCCAATGATTTATCAGGTTGTGCGCGGAGTCCTGGGCGGCGGCGGATCGCCCTCGGCGTGTCCTGGCGGATGCCGTCTTGCGGTATACGCGAGGCGGACGCTTCCAAAAAAACAGGGTGATTGATAACCCATGTAGAAAAACGGGTTCTCATGCGTCGGCGAAAAATCGGTCTAACGTGCTGAAAACGAAGAGAAATGACCGGTTATCGATTCGGTCTGCTGAGAACCCAGACCGACGGGCGGCGCGTGGCCGAACCGGGGCCGGGGACGATCCTTGCCATGAGCCGTCCGATGCGTTCTACGCTCGGGTCCCACGCCGTCTACAGCGGCACGAAGCCGATCATGGTCATGTCGTCACGGCGCGGCTCGCCGCCTCGATAGGCCGCCAGGTCGCGCTGGATGGCGCCAAGCTGTTCGGACATGGGAAGGCGCTGATTGTCGACGATCATGCGGCCTAGCCGGCGCCTGCCCAACAGCCGCCTTGGATCGCCGCCCATCTGGTCGGGAAAGCCGTCGGTGGGCAGGTAGAACGCCATGCCGGGGCGCACGGACAGACGATGATCGGTGAAGCTGTCGGCGGCCGGCAGGGTGCGATAGCCAAGATAGGCCCGTTCGCCACGCACCTCGTAAAGGGCGCCATCCTCCACATAAATCAAGGGCAGGCCGGCGCCGGCGAAGGTGAGCGCGCGGGCTGGCCGGTTCCACAGGCAGATGGCCGCCTCCAGGCCGTCGTCGGACTCGGAATCTGGCCGGTCCTGGCGCAGGCGCGCGCGGACCTGCCCGTCGATGGCCCGCAGGATGTCGGAGGGCCGCCGCAGGCCCTCGTCATGAAGCGCCCTGTCCAGGGCCGAGGCCACCACCAGCGTCATGAAGGCGCCGGGCACGCCGTGGCCGGTGCAGTCGGCGACCAGCAGAAGGGCGGTGTCGTCGTCGAAGCGTTCCAGCCAGAAGTAGTCGCCGCCGACAACGTCCAGGGGGTCCCAACAGACATGCAGGTCGCGGACCAGACCGTCGAGCGCGGCCTTGTCCGGCAGCAGCGAGGTCTGGATGCGCCGGGCGTAGTGAATGCTCTCCAGCAGCAGCCGGTTGGTGCGCGCCAGGTCTCGATGGGTTTCGTCCAGCCGGGCGAAGGCGGTTTCCGTCTCCTCCTTCTCGGCCGCCAGTTCGTCCATGGCGTTTTCGAGTTCCCGGGTGCGTAGGGCGACGCGTCGCTCCAGGTCCTCGGTGAGAACCCGCAGATCCGCTTCCGCGCGGTCACGGGCCTCCAGGCTGTTTTGAAAGGCCTCAAGCAGCGCGTTCAAGGCGCCGGCCACGTGGCCCAGTTCGTCGGACCGGTGTCCCCGTGGCACGGGCACGGGGTGGGCGGCCGGCCGTGCCGGGTCCACCCGGGCGATGGCCGCCGACAGGTGCTTCAACGGCCGCACCATCAGCCCCAGGAACACCAGCGCCAGCAGCGCGGAGATCACCAGGGCGCGCGCAGCACCGGCGGCGACGGTGACCAGGGCGCGGTCGCGATACCGGCTCCCCAGGGCCTGCGGCGACAGCGCGACGGTCAGCACGCCAACGCCCTCGCTGCCCATGGCGGACGCATAGATTAGCGGCTCGCGGCGTTCGACCACATCCGCGAACAGACTGGCAAACCATGCATCCAGGCCGTCGCCAGGGAGCGCCTCTCGATCCAGGCTGGCCAGCACGGCGCCGAAGTTGTCGCGCAGGTCCACCCGTGCCACAAGGTCGCTTCGGGACAAGCCGTTCACCACCCGGTCGGCGATGCCGGCGTTCAACTGATAGGCGGCCTCGGCCGCCGAATCCCGAACCAGCGATATCGTGCTGTCCAGGTCGGCGGTCACCTTGGCGCGGCCGGCGCGAAGATCCATCGCCAACTCCAGGGCGCCGCCCAGCAGGCCAACCACCAGCGCGACAAACAAGGTGACCAGCGCCAGGCGTGGAGTCAGGCCCCGCCAGACCGAGACCGGCGCGGCCGGCGACGGCCCGAGGGTGCTTCGGTCGGGCAAGGCCTGGTCCGTCATGGATTGGGGACTCCTGTTGTTTGTGGCGCGACGCCACGTTCCACGCCGTGCCTCTGCTTAAGGGCGGCCACGAGATCGATGTTGTCTCGCATCCAGGTGTCAAACTGGGCGATGACCTCGGGATGCTCGATGGTGGACAACAGATAGGACCCGTGGTCATGGGGCAGGGCGGGGGCGAACACCAGGGCACCGGGTTGATTCAGCTCCTGGTCGAGAACACGGTTGACCACCGCCATGCTGGCGTAGGCGGCATCGACGCGGCCGGCCAGCACCTGACGCACCAGGGCCACGAAGTTCGCGTTCTCGGCCAGGGTGACCGACCCGGCGTTGATGCGGTCCATCCATGGCCAGGGGCCGAAGCCGGTGACCGTGCCCAGGGTTTTGACGGCGCCGGGGGTGATGTCGGCGCGGTCGGCCAGCACCACCGAGGCATCGAGGAAGTCGGCGACCGGGCCGCTATAGGTGACCGTGTGGGTCTCTCGAAACACCGCGTTCCAGTTGGGGTTGTCCGGGAACTTGAAGTCGATGTCCCCGGCCGCCAGGCTGGCATACAGTCGCCGCACCGGCTGCGGCCGGTACGCGATCCGAAGACCCTGGTCCGCGGCGAAAGCGTCCAGCAGATCCCGGGCATAGCCCACGTATGCCCCATCCTCGACGGCGTAGGCGGGCAGGTAGTGCTGGGTCTCCACGCCGATGACATACGCGGGCGGGGTGGGCGTCGTCGTGGTGTCGCTGGCGTGGCCTGGGCCGGCAACCGTGACACCCAGGACCAGAGCTAGCGCCAGCGTCGGGGCGGGTCTGAGTCCATGCGAGGAAACGATGCGCATTGTGACCTCCGGTCGCAGTAATAGGGTGCCATCTCGTCTTGGCGTCAGGGCCTCCGCGAATCGGGGGCGCGCCGACCGTTCGCGCGCCCCACCTCCAGGGCGGTTTCGGCGGCAACGGACGTGCCGAAAACGCCCTCATGGAGTGATGTCCTCATAAAGTAATCGTGAAGCAGGTCGTCGTCGCGATCCGGTCCGGATCGCTGGGGATTTGGTCTAGATGTGTCCCGCGTCCGTCATGGAGAGCCTCCGCTCTGACGGTCATGCCGCTGTCCACACCTCGGCCTTCCCTAAGGGTCGCGTTTTGGTTGTGCGGTGGTATGGACGCAGACGTCGCATGCACGATGGCGCCTTCTGTGCACACATCGCGGCTCCGTGGGCACCGACACCCCTTGTCGTTCTCATGGGCGTATGGGCTCAAGGGTTTATGGGGTTTTGACGGTCTTGGAGGGAGCGGCAGACATCCGGGGGGCGGACACGATGTCAGGCGGTGATGGTTCCGTGACGGATGGGTCCTCGTCGGCGCTGGCCGGTGTGGTCATGACGCGGTTGCGTCCGGCCCGCTTGGCTTCATAGAGGGCCGTGTCGGCGCGGTGGAGAAGCGAGTCCAGGCTTTCATCCGCGCTGTGTTCGGCGACGCCGAAGCTGGCCGTGAAGCGCAGGGTGTCACCGTTCGGCAGGGACAGGCCGCAGGCCGCGGTCGCCTCGCGCAGGCGCTCGGCGATGTCCTGGCCGGCGTCCTCGGGCGTGTCGGGCAACAGCACCGCGAACTCCTCGCCTCCCAGGCGACCGGCCAGGTCGAGGGCGCGCAACTCGCTTCGGAGCACGTCGCCGATCTTGCGGAGCACGCAGTCGCCGATCGCGTGTCCGTGGGTGTCGTTGACCTGCTTGAAGCGGTCCAGGTCGACCATGATGGCGGTGACCGGGCCATGGGTGCGGTGGCGTCGGGTCAGCTCCCGTTCCGCCAAATGCATGAAGTGCCGGCGGCCGAACAGGCCGGTCAGTTCGTCGACAGTAGCCAGGCGCTGCAGTTCCATGGCCAGGCGTTCACGTTCCTCGATCTCGGTGCGCAACACGGAGTTCAACTCGCGCAACTCCTCCGCCTGCTGGGTCAGGCCGTGGTTGGCCTCCTGCAGTTCCTCTTGCATGCGGTCGCTGAGACGCACAAGACGGCTCTGTTCCCGGTAGCTGCGGCGATAGGCTTCCGCCAACGCGCGCACGCCCTGTGCGACCTCATCGAGCTTGCGCACCATTTCCTGGGCGTCACAGAGAACGCGTTCCTCGACATCGAAGAGCGTGTAATCGCCAGATCTGGTGTCCTTGGTGGCGGGCGTGCTCACAGCCTCGGGTTTCCTTGTGATGCTGGTCCAACGACGGCTGACCGTGTGTCCGCCCGATTTGGTTCGTCGCGGCCCAGCGACGGCGTTCAAGAGGGGTGGCTCAGGCGTCGACGGTGGGACACATGCGGAACTCCGCGTTCTCGAAGTCCAGGCCAAAATCTTCGCCGAACTCCTCCATTGTATCGTCGTCTGGGTGATAATGCCAGTTGACCACCACGGCGCGCCCCAGGCCAGCGGCATCTTCCAGCATTTGAAACATGTTCATCAAGGCTTTGGCGCTGCTGCTGTTGAAATAGGTCATGGCCAGGTTGAAGGATACCGGGCGCGCATCATCCGACTCTAGAAAGGTCCGCATGTCCTTAAGAAGGGGCGCAAAAAAACTGGCTGAATCCTCGGGATAGGATTCACCTTCCAGCCGGAAGCAGCCTTTGGAGAAGTCAAACTCCACCAGCGGCGACCGGTCTGTGGGCGCGATCGAAACTTTTTCCATGATTCGCCGTTGTATCGCTCAGATGAAGGCTTTGATACAGAAGAACGCCCGGTTCCGGGCCGTTCCCAGCCATACGATGTCATACTCGATGGGTTCGCTGGATCGCCGCGCGATCTCGATGAGGCCAATCGAGGCCCCCTGGCTGTCGGCCTCCGCAGGCTCGCGCAGCTTTTCCCGGTAGTACGCCTTCAATTGTTCTTTATCAAGACTGGCCAAATGGATAAGACGTTCGCGCAGGGGCTCCGCCCGCGCTGCGTCAACAACATTACCACACACAACAAAAAAACGATGACCATCGAAGCCGACGGTCACCATTCCTCCACTCAACTCCACCGGCGGTTCAGCGCTGGCTAATCGGTCGGCCGAGTAACGGATGATGTTCTGAACCTGTTCGACGAATACCGAAAACACACGCTTGGCGACATTGGCATCAGTTTCGCTCAGTGCCATGCGTTTCTTGAGGGCGCTGCCCAAGGTGGTCAGCATGTCCTCGGAGAGATAGCCAGTAAACGAAAAGATGATTCCTTGGCCGTTCAGCCAGCGCCGATAGTCGTTATAAGTTTCGGCCCACGTTGTCATGGTGTGCGCGCCTACCCTTGCTGTCGGAGCTTGGGACCATGATCCAAGACGCGGTGACGGGCAACCGTGAATCAAACCATGATTCGGGGGCCATGGTCGGCCGCCCGTGTGTCCAGCGCGCCGCGCCAGGCGCGGGCGGCCTCCAGGCGGCGCGGGCTGTGGCCAGCGGCATGGTCGGACAGCGCGCGGACCAGTCCCGCCAGGCTGTCCAGGCTGTGCACCGGGCGGAAGTCGTCCACATGGGGCAGCATGGCGCGCACGCCCGCCGCCCTGGGCTGGAAGCCGTCCCAGCGCAGCAACGGGTTGAGCCACACCAGCCGGCGGCAAGAGCGATGCAGCCGCGCCATGGGCCGGGCCAGGTCGGCGCCGTTCGCCTGGTCCAGGCCGTCGGTCATTAGCAGCACCAGGGCGCCCTGGCCGAGCACCCGGCGGGACCAGTGGCGGTTAAAGGCCGTCAGGCAGTCGCCGATGCGGGTGCCGCCGGCCCAGTCGGGCATGGCCGCCGCCGCCGCCGCCATGGCCTGGTCGGGGTCTCGGTCTCGCAGGGGGCGGGTGATGTTGGTCAGCCGGGTGCCGAACACGAAGCCATGGAAATGGGGCTCCCGGTTGGCCAGGCCATGCATCAGGCGCAGGAAGACCCGGGCGTAGCGGTCCATGGAGCCGCTGATGTCGCAGAGCGCGACCACGGTGGGTGGGCGTGGCTCCGGGGCCGTGCGCCGCAGCGGGATGACGTCTCCACCGGAGCGCAGACCCGCCTTCAGGGAGGCGCGCAGGTCCACCCGGGGGCCGCGCGGGTGCGGGGACTGGCGGCGCGTGCGGACCGTCAACGGGGGGAGAACCAGGGTGTCGACCAGGCGCTGGGCCTGACGGAACGCCTCGGCGCTCATCTTGTCGAAGTCCAGGGTGCCCAGGCGCTCCCGGTCGGACCAGTCCAGGTCGACGCTCAGCCGCTGTTCTGTTGTGGGGCCGTCGCGACCGGCGGGTGGCGGGGGATGTTGGCCGCCCAGGGCATCGCGCAGCCGCTGGGAGCCCTCGGGCTCCGCCCCCGGCGTCGTCAGGCGCGGCAGCAGCAGGCCCATCATGCGGCCCAGCAGGTCCGGGTCTTTCCAGAAGATGTGAAAGGCCTCGTCGAACAGGGCCAGGTCTTGATGCCGGCGCACCAGCACGGCCGACAGGGCGGCGCGCAGGTCGGCGCGGTTGCCGACGCCGACGGCCTCCACGGCGCGGAGCGCGTCCAGGGTGTCGCCGGGGCCGATGCGCAGTCCGGCGGCGCGCAGCGCGCGGGCGAACTGCATGACGTTGTCGCCCAGCCGGCCCCCGGATGGACCGGACTCAGGATGCCGGGCCACGGGCCAGGTCCGCCTTCACCTGCGCCAGGACCCGCGCCGCCTCGGAGCCGCGCATGCGCAGGATGTCGTCCTGATACTTCAGCAGCACCCCCAGGGTGTCGTCGATCACCGCCGGATCCAGGTCCACCACGTCGAGTTGCAAGAGGGCGTTGGCCCAGTCCAGCGTCTCCGCCACCCCGGGCAGCTTGAACAGGTCGGCGTCCCGCAGGCCCTGGACGAAGGCCACCACCTGCGCGGCCAGCCGCTCGCCCACCCCAGGGGCGCGGGCGCGCAGGATGGCCCGCTCCCGCCCGGCGTCGGGATAGTCCACCCAGTGATACAGGCAGCGGCGCTTGAGGGCGTCGTGGATCTCGCGGGTGCGGTTGGAGGTGATGACCACCACCGGCGGCCGGCCGCCGCCGCGCATGCCCAGCTCCGGGATGGTCAGGGTGAAGTCGGACAGGACCTCCAGCAGGAACGCCTCGAAGGGCTCGTCGGCGCGGTCCAGTTCGTCCACCAGCAGCACCGGCAGGGTGCCGTCGATGCCCTCCACGGCCCGCAGCAGCGGCCGGCGCACCAGGAAGGCGTCGGAGAAGATGTCGCGCCCCAGCCGCGCCCGGTCGGCCGCGTCGGTGGTGCCCCCGGTGGCCTCCGCCAGGCGGATTTCGATCATCTGCCGGGCGTAGTTCCATTCATAGGCGGCGCTAGCCAGATCCAGGCCCTCGTAGCATTGCAGCCGCTCCAGGGGCCGGCCGAGGGCGCGGGCCAGGACCTTGGCGATCTCGGTCTTGCCGACCCCGGCCTCGCCCTCCAGGAACAGCGGCCGACCCAGCCGCAGGGCCAGGAACACGCAGGTCGAAAGCGCCCGGTCGGCGATGTAGTCGTGGGCCGACAGCATGGCCTGGACGGCGTCGACGCTGTCGGGTGGTGGGCCGCCGGGGTCGGCTGCGGCCATGGCTTGGGGCGTTGCGGTCACGCGGGGCCTCCGGGAGATGGACGGCGGGGCAGGGGTGTCGTACATTGGTGTACGAGATGCGTTTTTCGCTCGGTTGTCTTGGTGCGCTCCCGCAGTTTATGCGCAAGGCTGATGGGAGGCGCGCATGCCGACACGGGACCAGTTTCTGCGGGCGTTACGGAAAGAGGGCCGGAAGAAGGGGTTCTCCCTGTTTATCGAGTATGGGCAGGGCAAGGGATCTCATGCCAAGGTTCGAATCGGCAATCGCCGTACAGTCGTGAAGGATGGGGAACTGTCACCTCTCTACATCTCCTTTGTTCGCAAACAACTGGGCTTGAAGTAAGTGGGTGTTCAAGGAGTGCCGTGATATGGATTTCAGCTATCCCATTTCCCTGGAGCAATACCCTGACACCTGGATCGTCCAGTTCGTCGATATTCCGGAGGCCATCACGGAAGGAAAAACCCGCGAAGAGGCTCTCATCAACGCCGAGGATTGTCTTGGTGTCGCCCTCTTGTGGATGGTCGAGGATGGTCGCCCGATCCCTGATCCCTCGTCCGAGGGCGACGCCTGGGTCTCGCCCACCGCGCCCATCGCCGCCAAGCTGGCCGTGATGATGGCCTGGCGGGACAGCGGCCTGAGCAAGAGCGACCTGGCCCGCCGCCTGCGCAAGTCCGAGTCCGAAGTGCGCACCCGCATCCTCAACCCCCGCCACAACACCGCTCTGGCCACCCTGGATGCCGCCGCGCGGGCGCTGGGATCGCGGCTGACGGTGGGCAGCGCGCCGGTGCCGGGATCGCACGCGTAGGCCGGGAGGTTGCCGGTCGCTCGCTGCTTTTTCGGAACGCGGCGGCTGGCCTCCGGCCAGCCGCCCTACAGGGACAGTCCAAGCTCCGTTACCCCCCGATTGCCGCCACGGCCCGCGCCGCCAGGGTGGAGACCAGGGCGGCCCGGTAGTCCGGGGTGGCGTGCAAGTCGCTGTTCAGGCCATCGGCGGGAATGGTCACGGCCTTCGCGGCGGCCGGCGAGAAATCGGCGGCGAGCGCCACCTCCAGC
>JANQGN010000513.1 GCA_028277295.1 Rhodospira sp. | reverse complement strand
CGTTGGCCAGGTTCTGGGCGATCACCCGCAGGCGTTCGGCCTGGGCCTTCATGGCCGCGACGGCGACGCGCTGAGTCTTGCTGAGTTCATCCATCTCCGATCATCCCCATGCGGTGCTCCATGCGGTCCGCCGTGCACGCCCGAGGCCAGCGTTCCTTACTGTTGCTTGCCGAGGGCGATGGTCAACATCTTGATGTGTTTTTCGAACACATTGGTCGCGAGCATATAGCGCGACCGAGTCTCGCCGACCTTCTGCATCTGCTCCTCCAGCACCACCTGGTTACCGTCCAGGGAGGTCTCAAACGGCCGGCGTTCGGATCTCGCATCAAAGGTCGTTCGATCCGCCAGGGTGCCGGGCTGGTGGTTCGGGTGCGTCATCGCGGTACGGACCGGCCGCGCCGCCTCGGTGGCCAGACGCTCGAAGTCCGGGGTCTCGATATCCTTTGGACGGAAGTCCGGCGTGTCGATGTTGCTGATGTTCTGCGCCAGCACACGCTGGCGCTCGGCGGCCCATTGCAGTCGCATCTGGGCCATCTTGAACAGCGGCATCTTGCTCAGGTCCATGATCCCGGTCCCTGATCGGGTGAAGCGCCGGGCCGGGCCATGGTGGGGCAACGGCTCGGTTGGGGTGGGCGGCATCGCGGTCCGGCCGGGCCGCCGCCAGTCTGGCGGCCGGTGATCAGCGATCAGCGGCACCACGGCCGCGAGCGTCATCATCCGGCCGGCGTCTTTAAGATTCGGTAAAGGTCGCCGCGCCGGCGTCTTTCGGCTTAACCGACTGTTCACGGGCTGTGTGGCATGCTTGTTGGGATCAGTGGCAGTCACGAGGGACGACGCTGCCCATGGCCGGTCCCCTCCCGCCTGGCGGTCCGCGCCGCGCTTCTGACTCCCGTTCCAAGGAGCCAAGCCCCGCGCCCGACGCCGGCTCAGACACCGAAACCATGGCCGTGGCCTTGGGGTACGACCCGGAGTCCGGACGGGCGCCGACCGTCTTGGCAAGCGGCCGAGGCGGCATCGCCGACCAGATCCTGGCCCTTGCCTTTGCCCATGGCATCAAGGTGCGCGAAGACGCCGACCTTGTCCAGATCCTGGCGGCCGTCGACGTTGAAAGCGAAATTCCCCTTGAGGCGCTCGCGACGGTGGCCGAGATCCTCAGCTACGTCTATCGTGCCAACAGTCGCTTGGCGCGCGGCGGCGCGCCGATCGCGGGGGAGAGCGTGATGGCCCATGGTGGGGCAGAGGTGTTTCATCGCTCTTTGCGGGCGGCGTTGGGCGAGGACCGTCTCCCAGCGGTTCCTGACGCGCGCCATGGGGAGGGATCATGACCACGCCAGACCCGCCCCGATCCCCGTCGGCGGCCACGCCGGAGCATCTCACCGACGCGCTGAAAAAAATGCTGAGCGTGGTGACCACCGCGCAACGGCTGATCCGCGACCGTCAGGCGGTGGACCTAACCGGCCTCGACCGAAAGGTGGCGGAACTGTGCGAGGGCATCGCCGCCTTGCCTCCCGATGAGGCCCGCTCCTTCGCGGCCCCCCTGGAGGCCCTGGTAAGCGCCCTGGACGATCTGGACACGGCGACCCGCCAGTCCATGGAGGCCCGGGCCTGGCTGTGGCGGGGTCCCGGGGGCATTACTCCCATGCGGCGACACACCGACGTGCCGCCGGCCGGCGTGGTCGCGTCGGCCTATTCCATCGCCAGTCGGGCCCGGCAAGCCCCCGCCGAGCCGGGTGCGGCGGCCGACGACGCCGAGGACTCGGCGACCCTCGAACGCCGCGCAACGGATCGGGCGGCGGATCGGGCGGCGGAGCGACCCCAAGGGACACCGGACCCGAAGGCGTGAGACCGACCCAGACCTTTGAGTCGTGAACGGCGTCGCGAGGCGCCGTCCACCCCTTGACGTCTTGCCCCCTGATATATACGCTCACGTATATATCAACTAGCGTCAGGACACCACACACCATGATGGATGCCACACCCGCCGGCTCCGCGGGGACCACGGGTCCGGGCGCCGGACTTATCGATCCGCCAGCCTTCCAGCCCGGCGCTCCCGATTTCGCTCAAAGGGTGCGCGACAGCTTCAACCGTCAGGCTTTCATGACCACCCTGGGGGTCCGGCTGGTGGATGTTGCGCCGGGGCGATGTGACCTCGCCATGCCGCACCGCGCCGACCTCTGCCAGCAAAACGGGTTTCTGCATGCCGGGGTGACCGCCGCCCTGGCCGATAGCGCCGCCGGCTATGCCGCGTACACCGTCATGCCGGCGAATAGCGACGTGCTCAGCATCGAGTTCAAGCATAACCTTCTGGCCCCGGCGGTCGGAGAGCGGTTCCTGGCGCGCGGTCAGGTGCAGCGCGCGGGGCGGACCATCGTCGTGGTGCAGGCCACGGTGGTCGCCGAGACCGGGGAGCAGCGCAAGACCGTGGCGCTGATGCAGGCCACCATGATGCGCGTGCAGGCCGACGCCGCAACGGGATAGGGGCCGCCGCCGGGTGAGCGGAGAAACGGCACCGCCTCACGGGCCTTTTCAATCAAGGCCTCGCATCAAGGCATCGCATCGCGGCGCCGACATGACGGTGACGCGCGCACCCAATAAGCGGTCCGCGCCCGGCACACACCCGCGTCAAGACCACGCATGTCCGCCGTCCTCCGATCCCACCTCAAACAGGCGCGCCCCAAGGCCCCAACGCACCGCCTTCCGGTGACCGGATGGGGCACGGCGTGACGATGGGCGCGGGGGCTCCGTCAGGATGACGCTATAAAAATTGAAAACCCTCATCCTGAGCATCCGCGGGGCGCGAAGGATCGCCCTCGGCGTCTGGCGACCGTTGCCCGCGTTACCCTGATC
Source organism: Rhodospira sp. (assembly GCA_028277295.1). Lineage (GTDB taxonomy): Bacteria > Pseudomonadota > Alphaproteobacteria > Rhodospirillales > Rhodospirillaceae > Rhodospira. Next base: position 2,166 of record JANQGN010000513.1, on the reverse strand, counting down.
CCGTTGCTCTACCGCGAGCCCGTGAAGGCATTTTCCTTCTAAGGGTTTCGGCGCTACCCTAATGCGTCCGATCCGCGTCCCGGCCGGATCCCGTGTTGCCGCACCACTCCGGCAGATCGGCGGGGACGGCGGGTCAGATCGGGCTTACGCGGGCCCGGGACGGGACACCTCGGTCTTTGTCCGGCAAGAGACGGCGGCGAGATGGTCCTGTTTGGATGGCGCGATGGGCCGGGAAGCGGCCTTGGAGGGCGATAAGGCGTGATGGGTCAAGGGCGACCGGTCCGGGCGAAGGCGCTTGCGCTGTCGAGCTTGGTTCTGGCGATGGGTGCGATGGCCACCGTTGCGGTGTCATTGTCCCTTATCGGACAACGGGTCACCCCCTGGGAGCGGGCACACGCGGCGGTCGAGGATCAGAACGGGGACCTGGCGATCATGGACAGACGGCGGCCTGCATGGGTCACGCGGGACACCATGACCGCCACGGTGCCCCCCCGCGACCCGGGCACCGCTCCCCTGGTGGGCGGCGGGCGCCTGGCGCGGGCGGAAGATCAAGACGTGCCCGGCATGATCCACGCCGACATGGGGGCGTTCTCCGTCCTGGAGGACATCTTCGGGCCCCCCCTGGCGGCCCTGCGGGCCTACGTCGCCAGACACTGGGAACCGACAGGCCGGCTGGCCTTTTTTTGGGGCGGAGTCATTCTTGCCGCCGGTGTCGGGCTGACCCTGATCGCGCTGGTCGTCGCGGCCGCGCGGCGGATGATGCTGGCCCCGCTGCGGCGCCTGACGGAGCACATTCGCCAGGTGACCAACAGTGGCGACCTTATTGCCGCGCCCCCCCACATCGGCCGCGGCGAACTGGGCCGGCTGGCCGAAGCGGTCAATGGCTTGCAGCAACGCATCGCCCGGCTGGCCTACTTCGACACACTGACCGCCTTGCCCAACCGGCGCCTGTTGAAGGATCGCGCGGAACAGCTGCTGCGGATCGCCCACCGGTCCAACCAGAAGGCGGCGATCCTGTTCCTGGATCTGGACGGGTTCAAGGCCATCAACGATGGCAAGGGGCACGCCACCGGCGATTCCCTGTTGCAAGCCGTGGGCGCGGCGCTGAAGCAGATGGTGCGCGAATCGGACACCGTCGGCCGTTTCGGCGGCGACGAGTTCATTGTCGTCATGCACAATCCGGCCGGCCGAACCCAGGTGGAGGATTTGGCCGGACGTATGCTGAACCGTTTCCGGCGCCCCTTCCAGACCAACGCGGGGGCGCTTTTTGTCGGCGTGAGTATCGGCATCGCGCTCTATCCCGACGATGGCGCCGACTTGCAGGACCTGATCGGCAAGGCCGACGCCGCCATGTACCAGGCCAAGGGGGCGGGCGGCGATCGCTCCGCCTTCCTGAACGGCGATCGGCATCGCCGGGCCGCCGACACGGTGGACATGGCCCAGGCGTTCCGGGAGGCGATCTTCGCGGAGCAGCTTCGGCTCGTCTATCAGCCCCAGGTCGACCTGTCGACCGGCTCCCACGTCCGCCACGAGGCCCTGTTGCGGTGGACCCATCCCCAGCGCGGCCTCATCCGCGCCGAGGAGTTCATCCACCTGGCCGACTCCGGCACCTTGTACGCGCGGTTGGACGCCTGGGTGTTGCGCACCGCCTGTGAGCTGTTGGCCTCTGGCGGCACGGCCGGCCCCCTGGTGGAGGTGGTCTCGGTCAACGTCAGCACCCGGCACCTGGTGGACGGCGACCTCGTCACCCTGGTGCGCCGGGTTCTGACCGACACCAACGTCTCGCCACGGCGCCTGGTGCTGGAGATTGCCGGCACCACGGCGGTCGCCGACAAGGGGAACGCGATCCGCGCCCTGGAGAGGCTGCGCGCCATGGACGTGGCCGTCGCCATTGACGGATTCGGCACGGCGCGCACCGCGCTCAGCGATCTTCAAACCGTGCCCGCCGACATCATCAAGATTCACCGAGGCATCACCCGCGCCGCTTCCCAACAGGCGGCGGCGGCGGCCGTGATCCATGCCATCATCACGCTGGGGCACGAACTGGGCATCGAGGTTGTGGCCGAGGGTGTGGAGACCGAGACGCAACTGGCGTTCTTGCTCTCTTGTGGGGTTCGGGTCGGGCAGGGTCACCTTCTGGGCGTGGCCACCTGATGGCTCGGCGCC
>JANQGN010000409.1 GCA_028277295.1 Rhodospira sp. | reverse complement strand
ACTGGCGCCGGCGAGGAGAGCTGAGAATCATGCAATACGACGTCATCACGCTGGACAACGAAGCCGCCGGCAGCGTCGACCTGGACGAGGCGGTGTTTGGCCTGGAGGTGCGGGCCGACATCCTGCATCGCGTGGTTCGCTGGCAGATGGCCCGCCGTCAGGCCGGCACGCACAAGACCAAGGGCATCAGCGAGATCAGGGGCACGACCGCCAAGCCCTATCGTCAGAAGGGGACGGGCCGGGCCCGTCAGGGCTCCAAGCGGGCGACCCAGTTCCGGGGTGGCCAGACCGCCTTTGGCCCGGTGGTCCGCTCGCATGCCCACGACCTGCCCAAGAAGGTCCGTAAGCTGGGCCTGAAGACGGCGCTGTCCGCCAAGGCCGCCGACAACAAGCTGGTGGTCCTGGACGTCGCCACCTCGGCGACCGGCAAGACCAGGGACCTGGTGGCTCAGTTGAAGACCCTGGGCTGGACCAGCGCGCTGATCATCGACGGCCCGGATATCAACGAAGGCTTTGCCCGCGCCGCGCGCAACGTGGTGGGCATCGATGTGCTGCCGCAGCAGGGCGCCAACGTGCGTGACATCTTGCGGCGCGAAACCCTGGTGCTGACCCGCGAGGCCGTCACCCATCTGCAGGAGCGCCTGAAATGAGGAAGCCGGTCGCGCCGATCGACAAGGAGCGGATGTACGACATCATCCGCGCCCCCGTGATCACCGAGAAGGCGACCATGGGGTCCGAGTACAATCAGGTCACGTTCCGCGTGCCGCTGAATGCCTCCAAGCCGGAGATCAAGCAGGCGGTCGAGGGCGTGTTCAACGTCAAGGTCACGGCCGTGAACACCCTGATCCAGAAGGGCAAGGTGAAACGGTTCCGGGGTATTCTCGGGCGTCGCTCGGACGTCAAGAAGGCCATCGTGACCCTGGCCGAGGGCCATTCCATCGACGTGGGCGTGGGGGTCTGATCCGATGGCATTGAAGCAATTCAACCCGTTCACCCCGGGCACGCGCGGCCTTGTGCTGGTGGACCGTGGCGAGCTGCATAAGGGTAAGCCGGTCAAGGGCCTCACCGAGGGCCTGACCAAGACCGGTGGCCGTAACAACCAGGGCCGCACCACCGTGTGGCATCGCGGCGGGGGCCACAAGCGGCGCTATCGCCTAGTGGACTTCAAGCGTCGCAAGCGCGACGTGCCGGCGACGGTGGAACGGCTGGAGTATGATCCCAACCGCACCGCCTTTATCGCCCTGATCCGCTACGAGGACGGCGAGCTGTCCTACATCCTGGCGCCGCAGCGCCTGGCGGTGGGTGACAAGGTGATCGCCTCGGAAAAGGCGGACATCAAGCCCGGCAACGCCATGCCGTTGAAGTTCATGCCGGTGGGCACCATCGTTCACAACGTGGAACTGAAGGCTGGCAAGGGCGGGCAGATCGCGCGCTCGGCGGGCTGCTACGCGCAGTTGATCGGCAAGGATCAGGGCTACGCTCAGATCCGCCTGTCGTCCGGCGAACTGCGGATGGTGCGCGGCGAATGCATCGCCACCGTCGGCGCCGTGTCCAACCCGGATAACGCGAACCAGAAGCTGGGCAAGGCGGGTCGCAAGCGCTGGATGGGCAAGCGCCCGCATGTGCGCGGCGTGGTCATGAACCCGGTCGACCACCCGCATGGTGGTGGTGAGGGGCGCACCTCGGGCGGCCGTCATCCGGTCACCCCGTGGGGCAAGCCGACCAAGGGCAAGCGCACCCGTTCGAACAAGAAGACCGATCGGCTGATCATGCGCAGCCGCCACCAGTCGAAGAAGAAGTAGGAGGCCGGTCGTGGCTCGTTCCGTTTGGAAAGGTCCGTTCGTAGACGGATACCTTCTGAAGAAAGCCGACAAGGCGCGCGGCTCTGGCCGCAATGAGGTTATCAAGATCTGGTCGCGGCGCTCGACCATCCTGCCGCATTTCGTTGGTCTGACCTTCGGGGTCTACAACGGCCAGAAGTTCGTGCCGGTGCTGGTGACCGAAAACATGGTCGGCCACAAGTTCGGCGAATTCTCGCCCACGCGCACCTATTACGGCCACGCCGCCGACAAGAAGGCGAAGAGGAGGTAGGCATGGGCAAGATGTCCGCAGAGCGCCGTCTCGGCGACGACGAGGCCCAGGCGGTCTCCACCATGATCCGCACCAGCCCGCGCAAGCTGAACCTGGTGGCGGCGACCATTCGCGGCAAGGCGGTGGACCAGGCGCTGGCCGAATTGACCTTCTCCAAGCGCCGCATCGCCGGCGAGGTCAAGAAGGTGCTGCAATCGGCCATCGCCAACGCCGAGAACAACCATCAGCTCGACGTCGACGCGCTGGTGGTCAAGGAAGCCTACGTGGGCAAGGCGATGGTGATGAAGCGGTGGCACGCGCGGGCGCGCGGTCGGGTCGGCAAGATCATGAAGCCGTGGTCCAACCTGACCATCGTGGTGCGTGAGCGCGAGGAGACCGTCTAATGGGTCAGAAAGTCAATCCGATCGGCCTGCGGGTCGGCATCAACCGCACCTGGGACTCGCGCTGGTACGCCGACCACGACTACGCGAACCTTCTGCATGAGGATCTGGTGATCCGCGACTACCTCAAGAAGCGCCTGACCCAGGCCGGGGTGTCCAAGATCGTCATCGAGCGTCCGGCCAAGAAGGCCCGCATCACCATCCACACCGCCCGCCCGGGCGTGGTGATCGGCAAGAAGGGCCAGGACATCGAGAAGCTGCGGGCCAAGATGCAGCAGATGACCGGCAACGAGGTCCATCTGAACATCGTCGAGATCCGCAAGCCGGAGCTGGACGCGCAGTTGGTGGCCGAGAACATCGCCCAGCAGCTGGAGCGCCGGGTCGCCTTCCGCCGCGCCATGAAGCGGGCGGTGCAGAATGCCATGCGCCTGGGCGCGCTCGGCATTCGCATCAACTGCGGCGGCCGCCTGGGGGGCGCCGAGATCGCCCGGACCGAATGGTACCGCGAGGGCCGCGTGCCCCTGCACACGTTGCGCGCGGACGTGGACTACGGCACAGCGACGGCCCGCACCACGTATGGCACCTGCGGCGTTAAGGTCTGGATCTTCAAGGGCGAGATCCTGGAACACGATCCCATGGCCCAGGATAAGCGGCTGGGCGACGTCGCCCGCTAGAGCGGGCGCCGCGCGGCCGCCACCCGGGTTTGAAGGAGCCTGAAGGGTATGTTGAGTCCCAAACGCACAAAGTTCCGCAAGTTCCACAAGGGGCGCATCCATGGCAATGCCAAGGGTGGCACGGCCTTGAACTTCGGCGCCTATGGTTTGAAGGCGCTGGAGCCGGAACGCATCACCGCCCGCCAGATCGAGTCCAGCCGTCGGGCCATTACCCGCTACATGAGGCGTCAGGGCCGGCTCTGGATCCGTGTCTTCCCGGATGTGGCGGTCTCCAAGAAGCCGGCCGAGGTCCGCATGGGTTCCGGCAAGGGCTCGCCTGAGTACTGGGTGGCCAAGGTCAAGCCAGGCCGCATCCTGTTCGAGCTGGATGGCGTCTCCGAGGAGATCGCGCGCGGCGCCTTCGCGCTGGCGGCCGCCAAGCTGCCCATCAAGACGAAGTTCGTGGCGCGCATCGGGGAGTGATGGTCATGGCCAAGAAAACCACCGCCGAGGACTTGCGGGCCATGAGCGACGACCAGCTTCATGACAAGCTGATCGCGCTCAAGAAGGAGCAGTTCAATCTGCGCTTCCAGGCGGCGTCCGGCCAGTTGGCCGACACCGCGCGGGTCCAGAAGGTGCGGCGCGAGATCGCCCGCATCAAGACCGTGCAATCGCAGAAGACTCAGTCGAAGACGGCCGAGGCCGCCGCCGGCGCCGCGTCGTAGGGAGCCCAAGACAATGCCGAGGCGTATCCTCCAGGGTGTGGTGGTCAGCGACAAGAACGACAAGACCATTGTGGTCAAGGTCGAACGTCGGTTCATGCACCCGGTGTACAAGAAGTTCATCCGTCGCTCGAAGAAGTTCGCGGCACACGACGAGACCAACCAATGCAAGGTCGGCGACGTGGTCCGCATCCGTGAGTGCGCTCCTTTTTCGAAGCGCAAGACCTGGGAAGTCATTGTTGACTCTGCCGTGGAATAGGCCGCGCTGACCCAGCGCGTTACCTTCCATGTGAACCTTTGGGGTATTTCCGCCATGATTCAGATGCAGACCAGCCTGGACGTCGCCGACAATTCCGGCGCTCGCCGGGTGATGTGCGTCAAGGTGTTGGGCGGGTCCAAGCGGATGACCGCCGGCATCGGCGATGTCATCGTGGTGTCCGTCAAGGAGGCCATTCCGCGCGGGCGCGTCAAGAAGGGCGATGTCCATCGCGCGGTGATCGTGCGCACGGCCAAGGAAATCCGCCGGCCGGATGGCTCCGCCATTCGCTTCGACGGCAACGCCGCCGTGCTCATCAACAAGCAGAACGAGCCCATCGGCACCCGCATCTTCGGCCCGGTGACCCGTGAGCTGCGCGCGAAGAAGTTCATGAAGATCATCTCGCTGGCGCCGGAGGTGCTGTGATGGCCGCCAAGATCAAGAAGGGCGACAAGGTCGTGGTCACGACGGGTCGCGACCAGGGCAAGCGCGGCGAGGTGCTGAAGTCCCTGCCCAGTGAAAATCGCGTGATCGTGCAGGGCGTGAACGTGGTCAAGCGCCACCAGCGCCCGACCCAGACCAGCCAGGGCGGCATCGTGGAGAAGGAGGCGCCCATCCACGTCTCCAACGTGCTGCACGAGGACCCGAAGGACGGAAAGCCGACCCGGGTTGGCTTCAAGGTGCTGGACGACGGCCGCAAGGTGCGCTTCGCCAAGCGCTCCGGCGAAGTGATCGACGCGTAGGGGGCCGGCATGACCACGAGACTGCGAGAGCATTACGACACGGTCGTCAAGCCCAAGCTGCAAGAGGCGTACAGCTACGCCAACCCCATGCAGCTGCCGCGGCTGGACAAGATCGTCATCAACATGGGCGTCGGCGAGGCGTCCCAGGACCGCAAGCTGATCGAGGGCGCGGTTCAGGACCTGACGGCCATCTCCGGGCAGAAGCCCGTGGTGACCCGCGCCAAGAAGTCCATTGCCCAGTTCAAGCTGCGCGAGGGCATGGTCGTGGGCTGCAAGGTCACGTTGCGGCGCGACCGCATGTACGAGTTCCTGGACCGCCTGGTCACCATCGCGCTGCCGCGCGTGCGTGATTTCCGGGGTGTGCCCACCCGCGGGTTTGATGGCGCCGGGAACTACACCATGGGCCTCAAGGAGCAGATCATCTTCCCCGAGATCAACTACGACCAGGTGGACAAGGTCCGGGGCATGGACATCACGATCTGCACCACGGCGAAGACCAACGACGAGGCGCGCACCCTTCTCGAAGGGTTCGACCTGCCGTTCCAGAAGTAGCGCTTGGAGGCGTTGAACCATGGCTAAGGTAAGTGCCGTCGAGCGCAACAAGAAGCGCGTCCGCATGGCGAAGGCGAAGCAGGCCAAGCGCGCCGAGTTGAAGGCGATCATCAAGAACCGCGAGGTCTCCCCCGAGGACCGCATCCAGGCGGTCATCACGCTGGCGAAGATGCCGCGGAACTCGGCCAAGGTGCGCATCAAGAACCGGTGCGACCTGACGGGCCGACCGCATTCGGTCTATCGCAAGTTCCGCCTGGGCCGCGTGGTGCTGCGCGACCTGGCCTCTCAGGGCCAGATCCCCGGCATGGTCAAGTCCAGTTGGTGAGGAAGGGAACCCATGGCTCTGAGTGATCCCCTGGGTGATATGCTCACCCGTATCCGCAATGGTCAGCAGGCACGCAAGGCGGTGATCGCCGCGCCGGCCTCCAAGTTGCGGGAAAACGTTCTGGACGTGCTGCGGCGCGAGGGCTTCATTCGCGGCTACCAGCGCCACAATGTGCGCCAGGGCGTGGACGAGTTGCGCGTCGAGTTGAAGTACCACGAGGGCACCCCGGCGATCCGCATGATCGCCCGTGTCTCGCGGCCCGGCCGGCGCGTCTACTCGAAGATCAAGGACCTGCCCAAGGTTTACAACGGCCTGGGCATCTCCATCCTATCCACGCCCCAGGGCGTGATGAGCGACGCCGAGGCGCGCGCCGCCAACGTGGGTGGCGAAGTCCTCTGCAAGGTGTTTTAGGCGAAGGGGGACCAACCATGTCTCGCGTTGGCAAATATCCCGTGGAGGTGCCCCCGGGCGTGACGGTCACCATCACCAGCAATGTGGTGGCGGCCAAGGGCAAGCTGGGGGAGATGACCTACCGCTGTCCCGAAGAGGTCCAGGTGTCCATGGAGGACAACCAGATCTGGGTCAAGCCGCTGTCCAAGTCCAAGCAGGGCCGTATGCACTGGGGCACCACCCGGGCGCAGCTCAACAACGTGGTCAAGGGCGTCGGCGAGGGCTTCACCAAGAAGCTGGAGCTGGTGGGCGTGGGCTACAAGGCGCAGGTCCAGGGCAAAAACCTGGTGCTGTCGCTGGGCTACTCCCACGACGTCGTCTACCCGATTCCGGAAGATCTGACGATCGTGGCGCCGGCTCCCACCCAGGTGGAGATCTCGGGCGCCTCCAAACAGCGGGTTGGCCAGGTGGCCTCTGAATTGCGCGCGCATCGTCCGCCCGAACCCTACAAGGGCAAGGGTGTGAAGTACGCGGACGAGCGGATCCTGCGCAAGGAAGGCAAGAAGAAGTAAGGCGGGGACAGATGTCATGACCTCTGTGAAGAAGCTTTTCGATCGTCGCCGCCGGCGCGTGCGGTTCGCGCTGCGGCTGAAGGCGAAGGGCCGGCCCCGCCTGTCGGTGTTCCGGTCCTCGAAGCACATTTATGCCCAGGTGATCGACGACGCGGCCGGCCGGACGCTGGTGGCGGCGTCCAGCCTGGACAAGGATCTGCGCGGCTCCCTGAAGACGGGCGCCGACACGGCGGCCGCCGAGGCCGTGGGCAAGCTGCTGGCCGAGCGGGCCACGGCGGCGGGCATCACCCAGGTGGTGTTCGATCGCGGCGGCTATCTGTTCCATGGCCGGGTGAAGGCCGTGGCCGAGGGTGCCCGCGAGGGCGGCCTCGCGTTCTGATCGCCAGGTTAGAGCAAATCCCGAGCGATCCGAACCGGATCGCGACGACGATTTGCTTCAATATCAAACTCTTAGAGCATGGTGGGTGAGTCCAATATCACTCACTATGCTCTAAAGGAAGGGTCTGAAATATGGCACGAAATCCCAATGAACGGGGTGGCGGAGACCGTGGCGATCGGGGCAACCGAGGGCGCGATCGGGATCGCCGCGAGGAGCGGGACGACGAGTTCAAGGACAAGCTCGTTCACATCAACCGTGTCGCCAAGGTGGTGAAGGGTGGTCGGCGCTTCGCCTTCGCCGCGCTGGTCGTGGTGGGGGACGGCAAGGGCCGGGTCGGCTTCGGCACCGGCAAGGCGCGTGAGGTGCCCGAAGCCATCCGCAAGGCCACCGAGCAGGCCAAGCGCACCATGATCCGCGTGCCCCTGCGCGAAGGGCGCACCTTGCATCACGACATCCGGGGCCACTTCGGCGCCGGCCGGGTGGTGCTGCGGGCGGCGCCGTCGGGCACCGGTATTATCGCCGGCGGCCCCATGCGCGCGGTGTTCGAGACCATGGGTGTGCAGGATGTTGTGGGCAAGTGCACCGGCACGACCAATCCCTACAACATGGTTAAGGCCACCTTCGACGCCCTGGAGCACTCCTTCTCGCCGCGTCAGGTGGCGGCGCGCCGGGGCAAGAAGGTCAGCGAGATCATTGGCCGCCGGGATGGTGGCCAGGGGGGCGGCCAGGGCGCGGCCCAGGCGGCGGCCGCCGCCGCCGGTGGCAAGGAGTAATCGGTCATGGCGGACGCGAATGCGCCGGTTGCCGCCGGGCGGGTGAGGGTGACCCAGGTGGGCAGCCCCATTGGCCGGCACGACAGCCAGCGGGCCACCCTGGTCGGCCTGGGGCTGAACAAGATGAATCGCACGCGCGATCTGGAGGACACGCCGGCTGTGCGCGGCATGATCGCCAAGGTCGCCCATCTGGTGAAGGTGGACGAGGCGACCTGATCGCCCGGGGGCGGCGCGTGGCCGCCCCCGGCGTCGGGTCGCTCGGGATAGGGACTCTCCGACCATGAAGCTGAATGAACTGCGCGACAAGCCCGGCGCCACCAAGGCGCGCATGCGGGTCGGTCGCGGGATAGGCTCCGGCAAGGGCAAGACCGCCGGCCGGGGTCAGAAGGGGCAGAAGTCGCGCACCGGCGTGTCCATCAAGGGCTTCGAGGGTGGCCAGATGCCGCTGTACCGGCGTCTGCCCAAGCGGGGCTTCACCAATGCTCTGTTCCGCAAGACCTTCGCCGAGGTGAACCTGGGCCGGCTGCAGACCGCCATTGATGCCGGCAAGCTGGACGCGGGGCAGCCGATCGACGAAGCTGGCTTGCAGGCGGCCGGCCTGGTCGGGCGTCTGTATGACGGCGTGCGTTTGCTGGGCACGGGGGAGTTGACCTCGGCCGTGACCTTGACCGTCACCGGGGCGTCGGCGAAGGCCCGCGCGGCCGTGGAAGCGGCTGGCGGCAGCCTGACCCTGACCGGTGCAGCGTCCGCTCGCGCCGAGGCCAGCGAAGACGCCACCGGCTGACCCTGACCGAACCTGGGGGATCGGGGCGTGTGCACGCCGCGCGACCCGTTGCCCGAGGGCGGGCGCCGACGCCTAGAGCAAATCCCGAGCGATCCGAACCGGATCGCGGCGATGATGGGCGTCAATACCAATGTACTCGGGTGTTGTCGGTGAGTCAGTTTGGCACCGAAAACACCCTAAGAGCCCGTCCGGAAAGTTTCTGGAGCCTCAATATATTGTGTGCCCGCACCCGAACGGCATACCGTATGCGGCGTTTTGAAAGGCTTTCCGGACAGACACTAAAGGGAGCGATGCGCCATCCTCGGCCCGCGTGAGCCGGCCGACCACTTGACCCGATCGGTGGGCGAGATGGGTGGCGATCCGCCCTAGAGCAAGTCCCGAGCGATCTGGCACAGATCGCGACGACGATTTGCTTGAAAAACAAATTGTTAGAGCATGCTGGGCGATTCAGAAATCGCGCAACATGCCCTAGGAATGCCGTGAACGTCGGTCATCGTGACACCCATGGCGGCCTCGGTGGTTGCCAGGGTTGTCATGGAACGGCGAACCTAGTCTAATCGCCGGGCCCAGCGGTACAACCGGGGTCGACGACGAGGGCATCCCGCCGGCCGTCGCCGGTCGGACGTATCTCCTAAACTGTTTCCGGGGGACGTGTCCGGGGGAGGCGCGCCTCGTCTGGCGTCTCCCGTCCCGTCCCGCATGATCTGGGAGAAAAGCATGGCGTCCGCCGCCGAACAGCTCGCCTCCAATCTGAATTTCGGGGTTCTCGCCAAGGCCAC
>JANQGN010000222.1 GCA_028277295.1 Rhodospira sp. | reverse complement strand
GTTCGGAGCCCTGACGAGACAGGTCCATGGATCGGTTCGCGCCGGCCACCTCCTTGGGATCGGCTGGACGGTGGTTTGCCGACGCGTTCTATGGTGTTCCCTCCTCGCGTGGGTTGACCGTGCCGTCCGCCGGACCATAGCCCCCGCCGCCCGGGGTCTCGATGACCACCGCGTCGCCGGGACCGACCTCGGCGGAGCCGGTCGACCCCAGGTCCGGAACCGTGCCGTCCGCGCGTTCGATCCGGGTGGCGCCGCACGCACCGGCGTCTCCCCCGTTCATCCCGAAGGGCGGCACGCGGCGGCGGTTGGCCAGGATGGCCACGGTCATGGGTTCACGGAACACCAGCCGGCGCAACACCCCGTCGCCGCCCCTGTGTGCCCCGGCCCCGCCTGAGCCGCGCCGCACGTGGAAGGCGTCCACCAGCACCGGAAAGCGGCTTTCCAACACCTCCGGGTCGGTCAACCGGCTGTTGGTCATGTGGGTGTGCACGGCCGAGGCCCCGTCGAAGGAGGGGCCGGCCCCGGCGCCACCGCACAGGGTCTCGTAATACTGGTGGCGGTCGTTGCCGAAGGTCAGGTTGTTCATGGTGCCCTGGGCCGAGGCCATCACCCTCAGCGCACCATAAAGACAGTCAACCACCGCCTGGCTTGTCTCCACGTTGCCGGCGACCACGGCGGCCGGATGAGCGGGGTTGAGCAGGCAGCGCTCGGGCAGCCGGATGTCGATGGGCGCCAGGCAGCCCTCGTTCATGGGGATGGGCTCGTCCACCAGGGTCCGGAACACGTACAGCACCGCCGCCCGGGTGATGGCGCGCGGGGCGTTGAAGTTACCCTCCTGCTGGGGCGCGGTGCCCGCGAAGTCCACGGTGGCCCGGCGCGCCGCCTTGTCCACGGTGATGGCGACACGGATGCGCGCGCCGTTGTCCATCTCCACCGAGAACACGCCGTCATCGAGCACGTCCAGCACCCGGCGCACGGTTTCCGCCGCGTTGTCCTGGACGTGGCCCATGTAGGCGCGGACCACATCCAGACCGAAGTGGCCGATCATGCGGCGCAGCTCGCGCGCGCCCTTCTCGTTGGCGGCGATCTGGGCTTGCAGGTCGGCCAGGTTCTGGGCCGGGTTGCGGGCGGGATGAGGGCCGCCGGTCAAAAGAGCCATGATCCGCGCCTCGCGCAAGCCGTGCTCGGTGTCCACCAGCGGCAGGGCGTCCAGCAGAACCCCTTCCTGGTCCACATGGGTGGAGTGCGGTGGCATGGACCCGGGCGTGATACCGCCGATGTCGGCGTGATGGCCGCGCGAGCCCACGAAGAAGAGGATCGCCGCGCCCGCCTCGTCGAACACCGGCGTGACCACGGTCACGTCGGGCAGGTGGGTGCCGCCGTTGTAGGGCGCGTTGGTGACGTAGACGTCGCCCGGGCGCATGGCGCCGGCGTGGACGGCCATGATCGCCCGCACGGACTCGCTCATGGAGCCCAGGTGCACCGGCATGTGGGGGGCATTGGCGATCAGATGGCCAGCGGCATCGAACACCGCGCAGGAGAAGTCCAGCCGCTCCTTGATGTTCACCGAATGGGCGGTGTTCTGAAGGGTGGCGCCCATCTGCTCGGCGATGCTCATGAACAGGTTGTTGAACACCTCCAGCATGACCGGGTCCGCCTGGGTGCCGAGGGCGACGCGCGTGGGGCGGGCCTCGGCGCGGTCCAGGATCACCGTCCCGTCCGTCCGCACGGTGGCCCGCCAGCCGGGTTCGATGACGATGGTCCCGGTGGGTTCGATCAGGATGGCCGGACCGGGCAGGCTGTCGCCCGGGCGCAGACGGTCGCGGTCGTGGATGGGGACATCGTGCCAGCGGCCGCCGCTGTACAGGCGGGACCGGGCCAGCGGGACAAGGGGGCCGTCGCGGGCCGGCGGGTCCTGGCTGGCCCCCGCCGTGCCACCGCTGGCGGCGATGGCCTCGGCGGAGACGGCGGCGATAACCACCGGCTTGTCGAGCACGAAGCCGAACCGCGCCTTGTGCGCCGTGGCGAAGGCGGTGGCCATGGCGGCGGGCTCGCCCGCCGGCACCTCCAGGGTCGTGTCCGAGCCCTGTACCCGCAGGTGCGCCGTGCGCACCACCTGGGCGGCGGCGCCCTCCAGGCCCTGACGGTCCAGGTCCGCGCGGGCCTCGGCGGCCAGGTCGTCCAGCACCGCCGCCGCCCGCGCCGCGCCAGCCTCGTCCAGGGGCACCTCGACCGTGCGCTCACCCATCGAGCGCACCTCCGCCAGCCCCATGCCATAGGCCGACAGCACACCGGCGAAGGGATGCAGGACGACGGTGGACATGCCCAGGGCGTCGGCCACCTGGCAGGCGTGCTGTCCACCGGCGCCGCCGAAGGAAACCAGGGCGTATTCGGTAACGTCGTAGCCGCGCTGGATGGAGATTGTCTTGATGGCGTTGGCCATGTTTTCCACGGCGATTCTCAGGAATCCCTCGGCCACGTCCTCGGCGGAGCGGCCGTCGCCGATGCGCGCGGCCAGCCCGGCGAAACCGGCACGGGCGGCCTCGGCATCGAGCGGCTGGTCGGCGGTGGGGCCGAAGACGCGCGGGAAGAACGCGGGGTGGATCTTGCCCAGCACCACGTTGCAGTCGGTGACAGCCAGCGGCCCGCCGCGCCGGTAGCAGGCCGGCCCCGGGTCGGCCCCGGCGCTGTCCGGGCCGACGCGGAAGCGGGCGCCGTCGTAATGCAGGATGGAGCCGCCCCCGGCGGCCACCGTGTGGATGCGCATCATGGGCGCCTGCACCCGCACCCCGGCCACGCGGGTATCGAAGGTGCGCTCGAACGCGCCATCGTAGTGGGAGACGTCGGTGGAGGTGCCGCCCATGTCGAAACCGATCAGCTTGCGGAAGCCGGCGGCCTCGGCGGTCCGGGCCATGCCCACCACGCCCCCCGCCGGACCCGAGAGAATGGCGTCCTTGCCCTGGAACAGCCGGGCGTCGGTCAGACCGCCGTTGGACTGCATGAACATCAGCCGGGTCCCGCCCAGGTCCCGGGCGACCCGGTCCACGTAGCGGCGCAGGATGGGCGACAGGTAGGCGTCGACAACGGTGGTGTCGCCACGCCCCACCAGCTTCATCAACGGGCTGACGCGGTGGCTGACCGAAACCTGGGAATAGCCGATGTCGGCGGCGACGGCCGCCACCCGGGCCTCATGGCCCGGGAAGCGATAACCATGCACGAAGACGATGGCACAGGCGCGGATCCCATCGTCGTAGGCCGCTTGCAGGCCGTCGCGGGCGGCGGCCTCGTCCAGGGGAGCGATCTCCGCGCCCTCGGCGGTGACGCGGCCGGGGACCTCCACGATGCGCTCGTAGAGCATCTCCGGCAGCACGATCTCGCGCGCGAACAGGTCCGGCCGGTGTTGGGTGCCAATGCGCAACGCGTCGCCGAAGCCGTGGGTGGTGACCAGGACCAGACGGTCGCCGGTGCGCTCCAGTAGCGCATTGGTGGCCACCGTTGTGCCCATCTTGACGGACTCGACGCGTGCGGCCGGGATGGGGTCGGCTCTGGCGAGGCCCAGCAGGTCGCGAATACCTTGCAGGGCGGCGTCGGCATAATGCTCCGGGTTCTCCGACAGCAACTTATGGGTCACCAGGGCGCCGTCGGGCCGTCGCGCCACCAGATCGGTGAAGGTACCGCCCCGGTCGATCCAGATGCGCCAGCGGCCGGGTGGGGGGCCGGTCGGGGGGGCGGTCTGCTCGGCGGGCAAGGGCGGCATGGGCGCGGGCTCCGGCGGGTCGCGGCGTGCGCGAGGACTGACCCATCCGGCTTAGCCCGCCAGGGGCGCGCTTGGCAACGGGGACGGCTAAACCCACCGCCGCGTGCGCTGGCAATAGGCCACGTAGGCGTCGCCGAACGTCTGGGTCATGGCCCGCTCCTCGAAGCGGATGTACCAGCGATCGCAGGTGATGGCGAACAGAGCGGCGATCAACAGCGGTATCAGGGTGCCGAACAGCATGGCGGCGCCGACGGTCATCAACACGAAGCCCAGATACATGGGGTTGCGGCTCCAGCGGAACAGGCCGTCCGTGTGCAGATGGGTGGGGGAGTCGAAGGTCTGGATGTTGGTGCCGGTGCGGTGGAACCGATAGCCGCCGGACAGGGTGAGCCAGGCGCCCAGGGCGAGCGGAAACACGCCGAGCCAGTGCCAGGGGGCGTCAAGCACGACGGGCCCTGGGAAGACGAACGCGCAGAGGGTCATGATGATCAGGGCCAGGTAGAACAGACGCGGCGGAATCAGCAGAGGGCGTCTTGGGTTGGGCTGTGACATGACGATGCTCCATTGGGTTTGAGGACAAGACGGTTCAGGGCCGTGGTGAGGGCCCTCATCGCCCGCTCGTAGTCCGTTCCGGCGGCGATGCTGTCGGCGGTTTCATGAATCATGGCGAAGATCAGGGCGCCCGTGGGCTCGGGGTCCAGATCGACGTAAGCCCCGGCCGCTTGCCCAGCGCGGAGAAGAGCCGCGAAGCGGGTCGCCGGTTCGACCTCCGGCGGCAACGGGTGCCTGAGGTGAAAGGTGCTGTGGAACAACACCTCGTGCAGCTTGCCCAGGTCGAGGATGAAGGCGACCAGGACCTGAGCCAGCCGAGGCAACAGCGGCGGCCAGTGTTGGGGCGCGGTGGGATCAAAAAGGGGGGTGATGCGCTGCTCGACCATCGCCAGACGCCGGTCCCGCACGGCGATCAACAGGTCATCCCAGGTATCGAAGCATGTGTAGAAGGTGCCCTTGGCCGCGCCGGCGGCGGTGGTGATGTCTTCCACCCGAAGCGCCGTGCCGCAGGCCTGCAACAGCAGGTCGGCGGCTTCGAGCAGTTCCTCGCGGCGTTGTTCGGGTGTCAGGCGGCGTCGGGCCATGGGCGATCTCCTATTGACCATGGGTCATCTATAAATGACCGATGGTCAATAGTCAAGGCCCCGCGACCGAGTCCCGATCATCCCCATGGCGCACAACCCGGCCGACCCCGATCGATCGGACCCACCAAAAAAAAGCAGGCGCCCCGACGGGGACGCCTGCCTGGTCAGCGAAGCCTCGTCGTGGCGGGGCCTCGCGTGCGATGGACGGTCTAGTCTTTCAGGGTCGCCATGTAGGCGGCGATGTCGGCCGCCCGCGCCTCTGGCAGTGGCGGCAGCACCATCGCGCTTGGCCGACCGCCCGCGTACTTGTCACGGAACGCGGCCGTGTTGGTGAAGTACTCGGTCAAGAGGTCCTCGGTCCAGATGTCCACACCGTTCTCGACAAACAGGTCAGCCACCTTATAGCGGTCGAATCCCTCGACGGTGCCCGGCACGCGGCCGACAATGCCCCAGAGGTTAGGGCCGATCCTTTGGCGACCGCCGGCCTCGAAGGTATGGCAGGCCTTGCAAACCCTGTTGGCCCACTTCTCGCCCTCGGCAACGTCGCCCGCGGCCATCGCGGTGGTGGCCCCAAAGCCCAGGCCCAAAGCAAGACCCACGGCTGTCATCACGGTCCTCAACATCAAATCGCCTCCTTGGCGCCCGGCTCCGGGCATCCGTTGACGGAACAAGGACCCCGGCGCGGTGTTGTCGCCTGGCCGCCATGCACCGGTCGGACCGAACCGGTTGCCACCCGATGAAGGGTCGCCCGTTCCTGGCGGTCGTGAGGCACGTGAGACGAACACCTTTCAAGTCCACAAACCAAAGGCGGATGAGCATGACCCCACCCGCCGAGCGGCACCGGCTCGCTCCCGCACCCGCCCCCCCAAGGGTTCGCGCCGAGCGAACGCGCGTGCCTGGGGGGCCGGGTGAAGGAGCGGGTCGACCATGGACTTGAACGGTCATTCTCGATGAGCGTTCACGGAAAGTATTCTAAAGGACATAGACTCTTCGCTCAAGGCGATCACGTCGCGACAGACCGATCAACACCCGGGAGACGAGAGCGGCAGGCCCGCCTGTATCCCAGGCTTGCCGCCAGGGCGCGCCAGACCGATCGCGGGCGCCCTGAACGGACCGGGTGGTCTACCGCCAGATCGCCGCGCCCCGTCCAGGCAGGCCGTAGTCCGCCCACCGGTCGGTGACCCGCGCCACGATGTCATCGGCCATGCGCAGCTTTTCGCCCCACTCGCGGTGGGTCTCGGGGGGCCACTTATTGGTGGCGTCCAGGCCAATCTTGCCGCCGAGGCCGCTTTCGGGGCTGGCGAAGTCCAGATAATCGATGGGGGTGCCCTCGACCACCGTGATGTCGCGGCCCGGATCCATGCGGGTGGAAATGGCCCACATCACATCCTTCCAGTCCCGCGCGTTCACGTCATCGTCCACGACGATGACGAACTTGGTGTACATGAACTGGCGCAGGAACGACCATACCCCCATCATCACCCGCTTGGCATGACCCGGGTAAGCCTTGCGCATGCTGACCACGGCGATGCGGTAGGAGCAGCCCTCGGGCGGCAGCCAGAAATCGACGATTTCCGGGAACTGCTGGGTGAGCAGCGGGATGAACACCTCGTTCAACGCCTCGCCAAGCACGCTGGGCTCGTCCGGCGGCCGGCCCGTGAAGGTGGACAGGTATATGGGCTTGCGGCGCATGGTGATGGCCGACAGGCGGAACACCGGGAACGGCTCGACACTGTTGTAGTAGCCGGTGTGGTCGCCGTAGGGCCCCTCGTCGCCGAACTCGTCAAGCATCACGTGGCCCTCCAGCACGATTTCGGCGCTGGCCGGCACCTTCAGGGGCACGGTCTTGCAGTCCACCAGGTCCACCTTCCTGCCGCGCAACAGGCCGGCGAACTGGTATTCCGACAGCGTGTCGGGCACCGGCGTGACGGCGGCCAGGATGGTTCCCGGGTCGGCGCCCAGAACGACGGCGGCGGGCAACGGCTGCTTCTTCTCGGCGGCCCAGCGGCGATAGTGCTGGGCGCCGCCGCGATGCTTCAGCCAGCGCATGAGGGTGGTGTCGCGGCCAGTGACCTGCATGCGGTAAATGCCCAGGTTGAAGGCGTCCTCGCGCCGGCCGCCCTTCTGACCGGCCTGCGGCCCCTGGGTGACGACCAGCGGCCAGGTGATCAGTGGCGCCGGCTCGCCGGGCCAGCAGGTCTGGACCGGCAGGCGGCCCAGGTCGATATCCTGGCCGGTGAGCACCAGTTCCTGACAGGGCGCCTTGCCCGCGCCGACCGTGCGCGGCTTCATGGCCAGCACGGTCTTCAAGAGCGGCATCAGCTCCATGGCCTCGCGCCAGCCGCCGGGCGGCTCGGGCTGCTTCAGGAAGGCCAGGGTCTCACCCACCTGGCGGAGCTGGTCCGGCGTGCGGTCCATGCCCCAGGCCACCCGCTCGACGGTGCCGAACAGATTGACCAGCATGGGCATGTCATAGCGGCGCCCGCCGTCGCCCACCACCTGCTCGAACAGCACCGCCGGGCCGCCCTCGGCGAGCAGGCGGGTCTGGATCTCGGTCATCTCCAGGACCGGCGAGACGGGCACGCGCACCCGCCGCAAGCGGCCAGCCTTCTCCAGGTGGTCCATGAAGTCACGCAAGGACTCGAAGGGCATCGGGGGTCTCCAGGGAACAGCGGACGCCGCCGGGCGCGATGGGTAATCCACCCAGCATGCGGGGCTTTTCCTTACCATCTCGCCGGCTGGACTGCTATCCTCGCGCTTTCCGGAAACCCGGTCAGATCCCTCCAGACCGGCCGGCCGTCTTCATTCGACGGCCGGATCCTATTATGAGGCTCGTCATGCCCTCGTCCGACACGCAGACGATCGCGCGCGACGCCGCCGCCGTCCTGAGCCGCGAGCAGGAGCGCGAGGAGCACCTCAGCCGCCTGATCCAGGCGGGGCTGGCCATGGCGGCGGAGCGCGGTCACGATGTGCTGATGGAGCGCATTCTCCTGGAGGCCAAGGCCCTCGGGCGCGCCGACGGGGGCACCTTGTACCTGCTTGACACCGACGAAAACGCGCTTCGGTTCGCGATCTTGCGCAACGACAGCCTGAGCCTGGCCATGGGGGGATCGGCCGACCAGCCGGTCTCCTTTCCCCTGCTGCGCCTGGATATGCCGGACGGCCGGCCCAACTATCATAACGTCTGCACGGCGGCGGCGCTGTCCGGGCGAACCATCAATATCCCCGATGCCTATACGTCGGAGGACTTCGATTTCTCTGGAACGCGTCTGTTCGATGAGGGCACGGGGTACCGGTCGAAATCCTTCCTGACCATCCCGTTGCGCAACCATACCGGCGAGGTGACCGGCGTTCTGCAACTCATCAACGCCTTGGATGAGCACGGCGCCGTGGTGCCGTTCTCCGCCGAAATCGAAAGCCTGGTGGAGGCACTGGCGGCCCAGGCGGCCATCGCGCTCGATAACCAGACCCTGATACGCGCGCAGCGAGACCTGCTGGACGCCCTGATTCAGATCCTGGCGGGCGCCATCGACGCCAAGTCGCCCTATACCAGCGGCCACTGCGAAAGGGTGCCGGCGATCACCAAGATGATCGCCGAGGCCGCCTGCCAGGCGCGCGAGGGACCCTACGCCGCGTTCGGGCTGTCCGAAGCCGAGTGGTATGAGCTCCACGTCGCCGCCTATCTGCATGATTGTGGAAAGGTGACCACGCCCGAGTACATCATGGACAAGGCCACCAAGCTGGAGATCATCTACAACCGCATTCACGAAGTGCGTGCCCGCTTCGAGGTGTTGCGCCGGGACGCCGAGATCGCCTATTGGCGCACCGTTGCCGAGGGCGGTGATGAAGCCGAGGCCCGCGCCACCCGCGAGGCCGAGTTCGCGCGGCTGGAGGACGACTTCGCCTTCATCGCCCAGTGCAACATTGGCGGCGAGTTCATGTCGGCGGAGGATATGGAGCGGGTGCGTCGCATCGGCGCGCGCACCTGGGTGCGCACCTTCGACCGCACCGCCGGCCTGTCATGGCAGGAATGCCAGCGCCTGACCGAGGGCTCGCCACCGCCACCACCGGCGGTCGAACCCTTGTTATGCAATCGACCGGATCACCGGGTCGACGGCTACGACTTCGGTGAGATCTACAACCTGTGTATCAGCCGCGGCACCATCGCCGCCGAGGAACGCCAGAAGATCAATGACCACATCGTCGTGACACAGCGGATGCTGGCCCAGATGCCGTTCCCGAAGCACCTGAAGCAGGTTCCCGAGATCGCCGGCAACCATCACGAGAGAATGGACGGCACAGGCTATCCCCGGGGTCTGCGCGGCGAGGAGATGTCGCCCTTGGCGCGCATGATGGCCATCGCCGATGTGTTCGAGGCCCTGACCGCCTCCGACCGCCCCTACAAAAAGCCCAAGACCCTCAACGAAAGCGTGCGCATTCTCTCCTTCATGGTGAAGGACAACCACATCGATCCCGATCTGTTCGAACTGTTCCTGACCGCTGGCGTGCACACGACCTATGCCAAGACGTACTTGCGGCCGGAGCAGGTGGATGACGTGGATGTGGAGGCGTATCTCAAAGGCGCGCGAGAGGCGCGCGCGACGCGGGTGGCCAAGGCGGCGCCGTCGTAACACGGACCCGGACCCGGGAGGCGCCGCGTCGGCTCCTTCACCCGATCACCCCAGGCATCGTGCCCCAGGGAAACAAGCGTGTGGGGAGGACGGGCGATCACGTTCACTCTTTTCTGGTTCATCACGGAATTCCGGGGCCCAGACGGGCCAGGACGACGTGGGCTCTTGACGGCTTGATCCAAGGCCCCCTCTGGCGTCGCGATTGAGCCCCCTCCCGACCTCCCCCATAAATGGGGGAGGAGTCCGGGTCCACGAGACGCCGGCCGCACTCCCTCCCCATGGAATGGGGAGGGTTGGGGAGGGGTTGTCTCGGTGGATCGCAACCGACCCAAACTCCACCAACCCCG
>JANQGN010000196.1 GCA_028277295.1 Rhodospira sp. | reverse complement strand
CCGCACCACCGGCCTGGCCTCGGAGATGTGCTCGCGCCTGGGCATGGCGGTGCAGGCCATGGGCGGCCGCGACATGTTCCAGGCGCTGCAATCCGGCGCGCTCGATGCCGGCGAGTTCATCGGCCCCTGGACCGATAGCGCGCTGGGCTACTACCAGGTGGCCAAGCATTACTACTGGCCGGGCGTGGGCGAGCCGTCCTCGGCCGAGGAATGCGGGGTGAACCTGACCGCGTATGAGGCGTTGCCCGACGACCTCAGGCAGGCCGTGGCCTACGCCTGCGAGAGCCTCTACAACCCCGTGTGGACCGAATACACCACCAAGCACGCTCAGGCCCTGCGGCAGCTCGTGGCCGAGCAGGGCGTGATCGTCAAGAAGATGCCGGACGAGGTGCTTGTGGCCATGGGCAACGCCGCCGGCGCGGTGATCGCCGATCTCCGCGAGGACTCGGACGAGTTGGTGCGCCGCATCGTGGAAAGCTTCCTTGCCTATCGGGCCAGTGTCGCCGACTACATGGTCTATGCCGACAACGGGCAGATGAACGCGCGCGTGCTGGGCTATTCCTACGGCTGAGGCGCCGGCGCCCCCGGCGTTCGGGTCACCGAGACCGGGGGCGCCCTTTTTCCGCCATGGGATGGTCTTATCTACCCAAGGGAGAGGTCTCCGCCCGCCCGGGAGCCGTCATCATGTCCCCGTCCCTCACCCGCCGCCGCCTGCTCGGCGCCGCTGGCGCCCTTGGGCTAGCGGTCGCCCGTCCCTGTCGCACCGCGCAAGCCACGACGCCCGCTGATCTGGCCGACTGGCCGGCGGTGCAGGCCCGGGCACGCGGCCAGACGGTCCATTGGGCCGCCTGGGCGGGCGACGATAAGATCAATCGCCATATTGCCTGGATCGGCGATCAGATGGCGGCCCGCTTTGGCGTCACACTGCGCCATGTCAAGGTCGCTGACATCGCCGAGGTGGTCACCCGCCTGCTCGCCGAGCGCGCGGCGGGCCGAACCCAGGGCGGCGGCCGTGTCGATCTGCTGTGGATCAACGGCGAGAACTTCCTTGCCGCCCGGCAAGCGGGGGTGTTGTACGGCCCCTTCGCGTCCGCCCTGCCCCACTGGCGTCATGTGGACCCGGTGGCCACGCCGGCCGTGGTCACCGACTTCACCGTACCCACCGAGGGCTACGAAAGTCCCTGGGGCCTCAGTCAGTTTACCCTGGCCTACGACAGCGCCCGCGTGCCCAGCCCACCGACGACGTTGCGCGCCCTGGGGGACTGGATCCGCGCCAACCCGGGCCGCTTCACCTATCCAGCGCCGCCCGATTTCCTGGGATCAAGCTTTCTGAAGCAGGCCCTGCACAGCCTGACGCCTGATCCCGCCGTCCTGGCCCGGCCGGTCACGGACACCGTGTTCGAGGCCGCCAGCGCGCCGCTATGGACCTGGCTGGCCGACACGCGGCCGCACCTGTGGCGTGGCGGCCAGGACCACCCCACCAGCGGCCCGGATCTGCGCCGGATGCTGGCCGACGGCGAGGTGGACTGGTACGTCAGCTTCCATCCCGCCGATGCCTCATCGGCCATCGCCCAGGGGCTGGTGCCGCCCAGCGTGCGGACGGTCATGTTCGAGGACGGCATGCTCGGAAACTGCCACTTCGTCGCCATCCCGGTCACCGCGCCCGCCCAGGCCGGCGCGCTGGTGGTGGCCGATTTCCTGCTATCGCCGGACGCCCAGGTCGAGAAACTGCGGCCCGATGTCTGGGGGGACGACACGGTGCTCTCCCTGGCCCGCCTGTCCGCCGAGGACCGGGCGCGCTTCACCGCCCTGCCGCTGGGGCCGGCCACCTTGCCGCTGAGCGCCCGTCCAACGGCCCTGCCGGAACCGCACCCGTCCTGGACAACCGCCCTTGAAGCCGACTGGCTGCGCCGCCATGGGAGCGGCGGATGAGCCACCGCCGATCCCGCGCGAGTCGCCTGGCCCGCTGGCCCTTGATCGCGGTGTCGATCCTCGGCACCAGTGCCTGCGCGGCCTTGACCGCGCTGCCCGAGCCCATCGAACTCCAGGACCGGCTGGCGGCCATCCCCACGCACGGGCTGCCCCTGGAGCGGCCGGTCACCATTTCCTGGAGCGCGCGCCAAATCCCCTTCGTGGAGGCGGAGACGGACGAGGACGCCGCCTTTGCCCTGGGCCTGGTTCACGCCCACCTGCGGCTGGGCCAGTTGGAGACCGCCCGGCGCCTCAGCCAGGGCCGGGTGGCGGAGATGGCCGGTCCGATCCCCTTCGTTCTGGACCTGGATCATGCCTTGCGCGCCTTCGGGTTCGGTCGCGCCGCGCCGGACATCCTGGCGGCCATGCCCGATCGCTCCAGACGCTGGCTGGAGCGGTTCACGGACGGTCTCAATCACTACCTCATGACCGTCAAGACCCTGCCGCACGACTTCGCGGTCCTGGGCCTGGACCGCCAGCCCTGGACACCCGAGGAGGTGCTCACCATCGGCCGTCTGGCCGGGGCGGACATCACCTGGCTGGCGTGGTTCCGCCTGCTGCGCCAGCGGGACCGTCCGGACTTCCCCGACATCCTGCACCGCGCCTTGCGCGATGGTACACTGGCCCCGTCCAGCGCCGCCGTGGCGGCGGCCGACGCTCCGGACAACCCGGGCCTCGACCGAGCCCTGCGCATGCTGGCGGCATTGCTGGAGTCGCGGGCGCGCGGCTCCAACAGCCTCGCCCTTGCCGGCCAGCGCACGGCCCATGGCGCGCCGATGATCGCCAGCGACCCGCATCTGGGCGTGTCGCAACCGAACCTGTGGGTGATCGCCGGTGTCAAGAGCCCCGGCCTGCATGTGGTCGGCCTGATGCCCGTGGGCCTGCCCATCTTCGCCCTGGGGCGAACACCGCACATCGCCTGGGGGGGCACGAACATGCGCGCCGCCTCAAGCGACCTGGTGGACGTGAGCGGGCTGCCGGACTCGGCCTTCGTGCGGGAAACCCATGACCTGGGCGTGCGCTTCTGGTTTGACACAAGACGCGACTCGCGGGTCAGCCCCCATGGCCCCGTGGTCTCCGATGCTCCGCTCATGCCGTTCGCCGACACCGAGCAGGTGGCGCTGCGGTGGATCGGCCACACGCCGACCGACGAGATCACCGCCCTTCTGGACGCCGCCCGGGCGCGCACGTTTCAGGAGTTTCGCGCGGCCCTGGAACCGTTCGGCGTCTCGGCCCAATCCATGGTCTACGCCGATCGCCACGGCACCATCGGCCTGGTGGCGGCGGCCCGCCTGCCCCACCGGGACCCGGACGCCGCCGACCGCCTCATCCAGGACCCGGCCACGGTCGACCGGTGGTGGACTAACCTGGCCACGACAACCAGCCTGCCGGCGATCGAGAACCCGCCGCAGGGCTTCGTCGCCTCGGCCAACAATCCGCCCGGCCCTAGCGCCGTCCCGCTGGGCTGGTTCTTCTCCGCGCCGGACCGCATCGATCGGCTGTCCGATCTGGTGCGCTCGGCGTCGAAGCCCTGGACCGTCGAGGCCCTGGCCCGCCTGCAGACCGACACCTTCAGTCCGTCGGCGGTGGCGCTCCGCGATCACCTGGCGGCGCGCCTGGGCGATCGGCTGCGCGGGGACGCGGCCTGGGACATGGTGGCCGCCTGGAACGGCCATTATGATGGGGACAGCCGTGGCGCGCTGGCCTTTCAGGCGCTCTATGTGCCCCTTGCCACCGCCCTTTGGCGGGATTTGGGCTGGCCCGAGAGCGAATGGCAGGGCGGCGGCGGCGCCTGGCGGGTGCTGGCGGTCATCCAGGGCCTGGACGACACGGTCCTGACCCGCGCCGTGCAAGCCGCGCTGGCGAACGCGGTAGACCCGCTGGAGCGCTATCAAACCTGGGGCGACATCCACCACATGGCCCTGACCATGCCGCTGGCCAATGTGCCCCTGGTGGGCGGGCGCTATCGCTTTGGCCGGTTCCCCGTGGGCGGCGGGCAGGAAACGCTCATGAAGACCGCCCATGACGAGACGCTGGAGCCCCACACCGTCCGTTACGGCGCCCAGGCGCGGCACATCAGCGATCTCTCCGACCCGGACGAAAACCACTTCGTGCTACTGGGCGGCCAGGATGGCTGGATCAACAGTTCCACCCAGCTCGACCAGATCGACGCGTGGCGCGCGGGAGCCCTGGTACGGGTGCCGCTGACGCCCGAGGCGGTGGCCGCCAACGCCGTGGTGGTCCATCGGCTGGAGCCGGGTAGGCGATAGGACATCGGCCCTTGGGGACCGCACGCACCGAAAACGGGGCGCGCCCAGGAACGCCCCGTCTTCGTCATCGGCCGACTCGGGACGATCACATCTCGTCGGCATGCGCCGCGAGGAACTTGGCCACCCCTTCCGGCGTGGCCGTCATGCCCTCGGACCCCTTCTTCCAGCCGGCGGGGCAAACCTCGCCGTGCTCGTCATGGAACTGGAGGGCATCAACCATGCGCAGGGTCTCGTCCACATTGCGGCCCAGCGGCAGGTCGTTGATGACGTAGTGGCGGATGTTGCCGGCCTTGTCGATCAGGAAGGACGCGCGCAAAGCCACGGCACCGCCCAGCAAAACGCCGAAGCCGCGGGCGATGGTCTTGGTCAGATCGGACACCATGGGGAACTTCACCGGACCCAAACCGCCCTGATCGGTGGGGGTTTTCTTCCAGGCCAAGTGCGCATATTCGCTGTCCACCGAGACGCCAATCACTTTCACGCCCCGGGCCTCGAACTCACTCATGCGATGGTCATGCGCCAGAATCTCGGACGGGCAGACAAACGTGAAATCCAGCGGCCAGAAAAACACCAAGGCATAGGAGCCGTTGATGTAGGATTTAAGGTTGAAGGAGTCCGTGATTGTGTTATCGCCCAGCACGGCCGGCGCGGTGAAATCAGGGGCCGGCCGGCCGATCAGGTGGCTGACGGTTTCGACGGTATCAGTCATGGGCTCTCTCGTCCTTTCCCTGTATGGGGCTCCCCAGAGTGAGGATTTGCGGTTAGAGCATGTTGCGTGATTTCTGAATCGCCCAACATGCTTTAACGATTTGTTTTTCAAGCAAATCGTCGTCGCGATCTGTGCCAGATCGCTCGGGATTTGCTCTAGATCACACGGTCTGCCACGTCGGTCCCTGGATCGGGATCCGATGTCCGCCAGACGGGCACAGTCAAAGTGAACCTCTCCTTCGCACTCCCGGCCAGCAACACCAGCGTTTAGAATAATTCCAATAAATTCGATCGAGACCCGAATTGCAAGCGCCAAATTGCCGCCATCCGTGATAAGACCGAGACGGTTTTGGGGTCACTGCCATCCGGATCCCGTTTTTCCGTTGCGCCTGAGCTGGCCCGCTTGTAATTTCATTTCGCAAGAGCATGCCCCTTCCGACCGGACCCCACCGCCCTATGCAACGCGTCAAATTGGACCGTGTCGATCGGTCCATCCTGGCCGATCTCCAGTCCGACGGACGCATGACCAACGTCGAGTTGGCCCGCCGCGCCGGGATTTCCGCGCCCCCCTGCCTGCGCCGGGTCCGGGCCCTGGAGGATGCCGGCTACATCAAGGGCTATCATGCCGACGTCGACCCGATCGCCCTGGGCTACCACGTGACGGTGTTTGCCCACGTGGGACTGACCAGCCAGGCCGAGGCCGACCTGAAGGCCTTCGAGGCCCTCATACGACTGTGGCCCGAAGTCCGCGAATGCCACATGCTGGCTGGCGAGACGGACTTCCTTCTAAAGATCGTAGCCCACAGCTGGGATCACTATCAAAAGTTTTTAACCACGCGCTTGACTGCCGCCCCCAACGTGGAGCACGTCAAGTCCGCGCTGGCCATCCGCAGCGCCAAGATGGAGCCAGGGGTGCCCGTGGATGGACCGGACGGTGGTCCCTGACGTCCCCGCGCTGGCCCCGCAGGGCTCCGAACTCGGATGGACGATCGTTTAAGAAGCGCCTTCCGAGAGGATCGGAGCACGCGATGGAGATCCTTCGGTCGTTTCACTCCCTCAGGATGAGGTTGTTTTAAATGGACAATCCTCATCCTGAGCACCCAAAGGGTGCGAAGGATCTCCATCGGAAACGAGCAACCTAACAGATCTGTCATCCGGGTTCGGAGCCCTGGCTGGCCCCGGCCCCCCTTGGCGGCCGGGCCAACTCTGCCTATCCTTCCTGACATGAGCACCGTCGGCGCGACACCGCTTTTGCTGCCCCTGTACGAACGCCAGCCCGCCGGGCCGCGCGCGCGGTTTCGCCTGGCCTCGGACTACGCGCCCGCCGGTGACCAGCCTGAGGCCATCGCGGCATTGACCCAGGGCCTGGAGGCGGGCGAGCGGGACCAGGTGTTGCTGGGTGTCACCGGCTCGGGCAAGACCTTCACCATGGCCACGGTCATTGCCAACGCGGGGCGGCCGGCGCTGATCCTGGCGCCCAACAAGACCCTGGCCGCGCAGTTGTACGGGGAGATGACGCAGTTCTTCCCAGATAACGCGGTCGAATACTTCGTCTCCTACTACGATTACTACCAGCCGGAAGCCTACGTCCCGCGCACGGACACCTATATCGAAAAAGACTCGGACATCAACGAGCAGATCGACCGCATGCGCCACGCGGCCACCC
Source organism: Rhodospira sp. (assembly GCA_028277295.1). Lineage (GTDB taxonomy): Bacteria > Pseudomonadota > Alphaproteobacteria > Rhodospirillales > Rhodospirillaceae > Rhodospira. The sequence goes on along the minus strand of JANQGN010000196.1, from coordinate 2,151 downwards.
GCGCGCTGCTGGAACGGCGCGACGTGATCATTGTCGCCTCGGTGTCCTGCATCTACGGCATTGGCGCCGTCGAGTCCTATGCTCGCATGGTGGTGACCGTCACCAGGGGCCAGCAGATCGACCGCGACGCCTTGCTGCGCGGCCTGGTGGCGTTGCAGTACAGCCGCAACGACATCGCCTTCACGCGGGGCATGTTCCGCGCCCGGGGCGACGTGGTGGAGATCTTCCCGGCCCACTACGAGGACCGCGCCTGGCGGATCTCGCTGTTCGGCGAGGAGGTCGAGAGCATCACCGAGTTCGACCCCCTGACCGGCGACCGCACCGACTCCCTGGAGGCGATCACCGTCTACCCGGCCAGCCACTACGTGACCCCGCGTCCGGCCCTGTCCCAGGCGGTGCGCACCATCAAGGCGGAGTTGAAGGAGCAACTGGCGGGACTGCACGGCGCCGGCAAGCTGCTGGAGGCGCAGCGCCTGGAGCAGCGCACCACCTTCGACCTGGAGATGATCGAGACCACCGGGCACTGCAAGAGCATCGAGAACTACAGCCGCCACCTGACCGGCCGCCCGGCCGGCGCGCCGCCGCCCACCCTGTTCGAATACCTGCCCGAGGACGCCTTGCTGTTCGTGGATGAAAGCCACGTCGCGGTGCCGCAGATCGGCGGCATGTTCAAAGGCGACTTCCAGCGCAAGAGCACGCTGGCCGAGTACGGCTTCCGCCTGCCCTCCTGCGTCGACAACCGGCCGCTGAAGTTCGAGGAGTGGGAGGCCATGCGCCCCCAGTCGGTGTTCGTCTCCGCCACGCCGGGCCCGTGGGAACTGGAGCGCACCGTCGGCGTGTTCGCGGAGCAGGTGATCCGCCCCACCGGCCTGATCGACCCGGTGTGCGTCATTCGCCCCGTGGAACATCAGGTGGACGACCTGCTCGCCGAGGCCCGGGTCTGCGCCGCCAAGGGCCAGCGGGTGCTGGTCACCACGCTCACCAAGCGCATGGCGGAGGATCTGACCGAATACCTGTCGGAGCAGGGTATCCGGGTGCGCTACATGCACTCCGACGTGGACACCCTGGAGCGGATCGAGATCATCCGCGACCTTCGCGTGGGCGCCTTCGACGTGCTGGTGGGCATCAACCTGCTGCGCGAGGGCCTGGACATCCCCGAATGCGCGCTGGTGGCCATCCTGGACGCCGACAAGGAAGGCTTTTTGCGCTCCAGGACATCGCTGATCCAGACCATCGGCCGCGCCGCCCGCAATGTCGAGGGGCGGGTACTGCTCTACGCCGACAGGCTCACCGACAGCCTGCGGTACGCCATCGACGAGACCAACCGACGCCGCGAGAAGCAGCAAGCCTACAATGCCGAGCATGGCATCACGCCAGCCAGCGTGCGGGCCCGTATCGCCGACGTGCTGCACAGCGTCACCGAGCATGACTACGTGACCGTGGAGGCCGGCGCGACCGGGGACGTCGCGCATCGGGTGGGCCAGGACCTGCGCGCCCACATCGCCGACCTGGACAAGCGCATGCGCGCCGCCGCCGCCGACCTGGAGTTCGAGGAAGCCGCCCGCCTGCGCGACGAGATCAAGCGGCTGGAAACCTATGAGCTGGGATTGCCCGCCGAGGGCGGCGCCGACGCATCCGACGGCGGACCGGCCGCCAATCCCCTGCTGGCCTCGGTGCGCCACGCCGAGGCCGCCAAGAGCCACGCCCGCGGCGCGGGCGGCGGCACGGGCAAGAAAAAGGGCAAGGGACGCGCCAAGGGGGGCCGTCCGGGGCGGTAGGCGCCAGCCGCCCAGACTCTCGGCGGTCGCGACAACAGACCGCTTTCCCACGGCGGCACGCCACCCCCAGGGACGCGCGAACGGCAATCGCCTTCGGAGACTGACGCCTGTTACGTCATCCTGCGTCATCGCGAGGCGCGTCAGCGCCGACGCGATCCAGGGCAAAGCGCACTGGCTTCCGCCCCTGGATTGCCACGCCCCCCGAATCGTGTCCCGTCTGGTGACGAGGGCGCGCAATGACGATTTACGTGTCCCATATGCAGATACGCAACTTTTGGGAATAGAAAGTGCGATCTGTCGCCCATGGGAGCAGAACCCTCACGCCTCAAATGCGATCACCCGGCCCAAGAACGTGACCTGACACGGTGCACGA
>JANQGN010000102.1 GCA_028277295.1 Rhodospira sp. | reverse complement strand
CCGTCCGGACCGTCCCGCGCCGTCAGGTCCAGGGTCAGGTGCTCCGGCGTATCCTCGTCCAGGCGGGCGCGCACGGTGACGTCCGTCGGCCGGCCGTCGATGCGGCGCAGGGCCACCTGTGCGGCGAGCCCCGCGCCGCCCTCTGGCGGTCCCAGGCGCCCGTCGCCATCCAGCAGCATGGGGGCGCCGCCGGTCAGGCCAGCGCCCAGGTAGGTGCCCTCCAGCGTCAGACGGTCCACCCGCAGCAACGCCAGCGGCGCGAGATCGAGTCCCGTCGCGGTGTCGGTCTCCGAGGGGGCGGACGGCAGGACCGGGGCGCGCTCGATCCACAGGGCGCGGGCCGACAGTGCCGTGACCCGCAGGTGGCCGTCCAGCAGCGCCCAGGGATCCCAGGACAGAGCCAGGCGCTCAGCGCCCAGCCAGGCCCCATCCGCGTCCGCCAGGGTCACATCGCGCAGCACCATCGTCCCCGGCAGGTCGCCCGCCAGCGCGCCCAGGCGCAGGGTCAGGCCAACATCGCTGGTGTTGACGAGGTCTTCCACGGTGACGCGCAGCCACACCCGTCCGTCGTCGGTGCGCAATATCCACCAGAGGCCGGCGGCCGTGGTTCCGATCGCCAGCAGGACCACCAGCCCCAACGCCATCGTCGCGCGGATCAGCCAGCGCCGCCACTGCGGGCGGCGGGGGGCGGTAGGAACCGGTCTGTCGGCGGGATCGGCCATGGCCCTGCGACTCTGCTCCGTCAATGACCGTTGGTTTAAAACGCCTGCCCCAGGCTGATGTAAACCTGCACGAAATCATCCGCGTCGCGCCGGTTCAGGGGGACGCCGATGTCCACACGCAGGGGCCCGAAGTCCGTGTAGTAGCGTCCGCCCAGGCCGGCGGCCACCTGCACCGGCTCCTCGAAGTCCGGCCAGGCGGCATCCGAGACCGCGCCGGCCTCGACGAAGGGCACCACGCCGATGGTCTCGGTCACCTTGATGCGCGCTTCCAGGCCCAGTTCGAGGGCCGAGCGGCCACCGGTGGGATCGTCGCCATCGTCCAGCGGCCCCACCATCTGGTGGCCGTAGCCGCGCACGGACCCGCCACCGCCCGCGTAAAGCCGTTGCGTGGCGGGAACGTCGTCGGTGGCGGCGCCGAACAGGCTGGCCAGGCGGGCGCGGCCGGCCAGCACCAGGCGATCACTCGCCAGCGGCGCCCAGTAGGCGGAGCCCGTGGCCCCGACAACGCCAAAGGCCAGGGTCTGGTCATCCACCTGGCCGCTGTAGGGCGTGAGGCTCAGGCCCAGGCGGGTGCCCTCGGTGGGATCCAGCGGATCGTCGGTGGTGTCGCGGGTGGCGCCCAGGGGCAGGCCCACCATCAGGCTCTGGCGGATCTCGGCGCCGTCGTCCAGTTCGGCCAGTTCCAGGGTGGTGCCGGCCGAGGCCCGCCAGCGGCGCGTCAGACGCCGGTCCAGCGCCGCCGCCGCCTCCACCGACACCCCCTCATAGGCGGCCTGGTCCGACAGAGTCGCCGCCGAGGACAGCCTCAGCGACTGGTCCGGATGCAGGAAGCGCGGCTTCTCGAACAGCAGTTCCGCCGACTGCTCGTAAAGACTGACGTCCAGGTTGGCACGCAGTTTCTCGGCCCGGCCGAACAGGGTGCGATGCTCCCACGAGAAACGGGCACCAGGGCCGTCGTCGGTCGAGTAGCGCAGACCGGCGCCAATGGACCGGGGCGGCGCTTCCGTCACCGTGACCAGCACCGCCAGGCGGCCGGCCGGATCGGGGGCCTCGGCCGGCGCCACGGTGACAGTCCGGAACAGGCGGGTTGCCAGAAGCGTGGCACGGTAGCGGTCGAGCAGCGAGCGATCGAAGACCGCGCCCTCCGTCCAAGGAATAAGGTCCCCGAGGTAATCCCGTTTCATGCGCCCCAGCCCCTCGAACCGGGTGACTCCGAACGCGGCCGGCGGACCGGCGTCCACCAGCAGCCGCACGCCCATGGCCCGGCGGGCATGGTTGACCGCCACCTGACGGTCGCGCACCTCGGCAAAGGGCCGGCCGGCGGCGCGCAGGTCGTCGATCAGCCGCGACTGGGCGCGAAGAACGGCGTCCGCGCGCGCCGGGGCGCCCGCCGCCAGACCGGCGTCGTCAAGTGAGGTGGGGAGCGAGGTGTGCAGGTTGGGAGCGGTCCTGTTGGCGGATGTATAGAGGACTCGGGTGCCCGTGACCGTGTAACGGCCACCCGGGGTGACGGTCAGGACGACGCGGGCGGGCACGTCCGGGGAGATGGCGCCGTCAACGTGGGCGCCGAAGAAGCCCTCGGCCCGCAACACGCGGCCGAGCGCGTCGCGATCCGCGTCCAGCCGGCGGCGCAGGCCGAGCCGGGTAGCCGGCGGCTCCTGGACCAGGGCCTTGAGGGAGGACGCGGCCTCTAGCCGGGTCGCCAGGTTTCCCGGAACCGGGTCCGCGCCGGATGTGTCGGCGAGACGCACCGTCACCGTGTAAGCCAGGCGGGGACCCGATGCGGGGCTGGACGCACCGGCGGCGCCATCCGGCGCGGGCGCGGTCGCCGTCGGGCCCGGCGGCGGGTCGGGCGTCAGGCCCTGGGCGGCGACGGGCCAGCCGGGTGCCAGCGCCAAGACCGTCAGCGCCACGACCACCGCCACGGACGATCCCGCGCCGATGGGGGGCGGGACTGGTCCTCGCCACCCCTGCCCGCCGGATCCGCCGGTCTCATCCGCCGCGGGTGTCATGGAGCACGGACGGGGCACGGGCGGACTCCTTCACGGCGGTGAGAACCGGTGCTGGGTCTGGGGACGAGCGTCGGCGCGACCCAACAGAACGCAGCGCCGACCATGGACTCCCATGCGTCGCCGCGCCCATACTACACAGGATTCCCGGGGTGCGCGCCAGGCAGAGCAGGCCGGCCGTGCCACAGTTCATGGTCGCGCGCCCCCAGCTCCAACACCATAACCGACCCCAGATCCGACCCCCAATCGGACGTCAGTCAGAGGAGCGCGCGGTGCGATGACCCAGGCTTGGACCTATGTTGATGGCGAATGGCTGGAGGGCAACCCTCCGATCCTTGGTCCGCTGACCCATGCCACCTGGCTGTCGTCGA
>JANQGN010000086.1 GCA_028277295.1 Rhodospira sp. | reverse complement strand
GCCTGGTCCTCGGCTTCACGGCGGGCCTGGTCCTCAGCCTCACGGCGGGCGCGTTCCTCAGCCTCACGGCGCGCCCGCTCCTCGGCTTCACGGCGAGCCTGGTCCTCAGCTTCACGGCGGGCGCGTTCCTCAGCCTCACGGCGGGCGCGTTCCTCGGCTTCACGGCGGGCCTGGTCCTCGGCCTCACGGCGGGCGCGTTGCTCAACCTCACGGCGGGCGCGTTCCTCAGCCTCACGGCGGGCGCGTTCCTCAGCCTCACGGCGAGCCTGGTCCTCGGCCTCACGGCGGGCCCGTTCCTCGGCCTCACGGCGGGCCTGGTCCTCGGCCTCACGGCGGGCCTGGTCCTCAGCCTCACGGCGAGCCTGGTCCTCGGCTTCACGGCGAGCCTGGTCCTCGGCTTCACGGCGGGCCTGGTCCTCGGCCTCACGGCGCGCTTGCTCCTCTGCTTCACGGCGGGCCTGGTCCTCAGCCGCGCGGCGAGCGCGTTCCTCAGCCTCACGGTGAGCCCGTTCCTCGGCTTCACGGCGGGCGCGGTCTTCAGCCTCACGGCGCGCCCGCTCCTCGGCCTCACGGCGCGCCCGCTCCTCGGCCTCATGGCGGGCCTGGTCCTCAGCCTCACGGCGCGCCCGCTCCTCGGCTTCACGGCGGGCCTGGTCCTCGGCCTCCTCGCGGGCCTTGGCCTCCGCGAGCGCTTTCTCTTTCTCCTTCTTCTTCTTGCCAAAGCCCCAGATCACGGTCCCCCCCCTCAGTCGATGGTCCCGGCGAGACGCCCCTCCGGCGTCACCCCGGTGATATGGGCTTGGGCGGTGTGCCCCGGCGCCGCCGGCCGGTCCGACACCGCCATCAGGTCAACGGGCAGGTAGTCCTCGCTGTGGCCGAACCCGGCGCGCTCCACCAGCACATCCGCGACCTGCCCCACCCGGGCCGCCAGGCGAGATGCCAGGCGGCGCTGCCCGGCCGCGCGCACGGCCGCCGCGCGGGTCTTGGCCACATCACCGGGAACCGCCGGCATGCGCGCCGCCGGCGTGCCGGGCCGCGTCGAATAGGGGAACACGTGGAGATGCGTGAGGTCGGCTTCGTCCACCAGGGAGACGGTGTTGACCGCCTGGGCGTCGGTCTCGGTGGGGAACCCGGCGATCAGATCGGCCCCCAGGGCGATCCCGGGCCGCAAGTCCCGCAAGCGCGCCGCCAGCGCCACAACGTCGCCCCGAAGGTGACGGCGCTTCATGCGCTTCAGGATCAGGTCGTCACCGGCCTGGATGGAGAGATGCAGGTGCGGCAGCAGGCGTGGCTCCTCGGCCACCAGGCGCAACAGATCGTCGTCGACGCCCACCGGGTCCAGCGACGACAGCCGCAAGCGCGGCAGCTCCGGCACCAGCGACAGCAACCGGCGCACCATCTGCCCCAGCGGCGGACGCCCCGGCAGGTCGGCGCCGTAGGAGGTGATGTCCACCCCCGTCAGCACCACTTCGGCGTAGCCGGCCTCCACCAGCGCGCGCACCTGGTCCACCACCCGGCCCATGGGCACGGACCGGTTGGGGCCGCGCGCGAAGGGAATGATGCAGAAGGTACAGCGATGGTCGCAGCCCTGTTGCACCTGAACGAAGGCTCGGGCGCGATCCTCAAAGCCGCTCAGCAGATGGCCAGCGGTCTCGCGCACCGTCATGATGTCGGTGACCTGGTACGGTGCCCCATCGGGGCGGTAGCTCTCGGCGCGCAGCTTCTCGGCGTTGCCCAAGACCTGATCGACCTCGGGCATGCCAGCGAACCGAGCGGGGTCCAGTTGCGCGGCGCAGCCGGTGACGATCAGCCGCGCGTCCGGGTTCTCGCGACGCAGCTTGCGGATCGTCTGGCGCGCCTGGCGTTCGGCCTCCTTGGTGACCGCGCAGGTGTTGACGATGATGGCGTCCTCCAACCCGGCCGCCCGCGCCTGGTCACACATGACCGCGCTTTCGTGGCTGTTCAGCCGGCAGCCGAAGGTCACCACCCGAGGGGCTGCCGGCGCCTCGGGACGACGGGCGGGGAGGGTCATGACAGCAGACTCGGGTCCAGGTGAGCGGTGAACACAGAGGCGACCGGCCCGGTCATCCAGACCGGCGCATCGCCGCCCCGCCAATCGATTTCCAGAACACCACCGTCCAGGATCACCCGGGTCGGCTGGGCCGCGACGAGGCCCTTGCGCACCGCCGCCACCAATGCCGCGCAGGCGCCGGTCCCGCAGGCGCGGGTGATGCCGGCACCGCGTTCCCAAACCCGCATGCGCAAGGCGCCGTCGGGCAAGCGAGAGATCACCTCGGCATTCACGCGGTCAGGGAACAGCGGGTGATGCTCGATGGTCGGGCCGATCGCGGCGAGGTCGACGGCCTCGGCGTCGGTCACGACGGCCACCACATGGGGATTGCCCATGCCGACCGCAATGGCATGTCTGAATGGCGCCTGGCCCAGATCCAGGGACAGCGTGTCGCGCGGTTCGGCCAGGGGGATGGCCTCCCAGGTGCACCGCGCCGGCCCCATGTCCACACGCACCGCGCCATTCGAGGCCCGTTCGGCCACCACCGGCCCGGCCAGGGTGTCCAGGGTAACGGTGCTCGCCCCCCCCTCTTTCATCAGCAGATGAGCCACGCACCGGGTCGCGTTACCGCACGCCTCGACCACTCCGCCATCGGCGTTGCGGATGCCCATGAAGGCCGCCGCGCCGGACGTGCGCGCGGGCTCGACGGTGATGATCTGGTCACAGCCCACCCCCTCGCGCCGGTCGGCGATGCGCCGCGCCCACGCGTCCGTGAGGGCAAGAGACTGTGCCCGGGTGTCCACAACCACGAAATCGTTGCCCAGCCCGTGCATCTTGCGGAAGGCAATGGGGTCTTGCTGCATGGTGGCGGTTATAGGACCGGGCCGGGGGGCGAGTCCAGGGGAGGCGGGCGCGTGTCGGCCCTTGCCGACCCCACGACGGCCCGCCCATAGTGGTGACCGTACTCGATGCCTTCGGACGATTTCGCCATGACCCGCGCGCCCCTGACGGACTCCGCCTTTGATGCCGCGTTCTGGCTGCTGGACCGGGCGCTGGACGACAACGAGTACCTGAACCCGCGCAAGCTGCACCGGCTGCTCTATCTGGCGCAGGCGTACTTCGCCGTGGCCCAGAGCGGCCGGGCGCTGATGCCCGCCACCTTCGTCGCCGATCCCGATGGCCCATTGGAGCCCACTCTTTACAGGGCCTTCGCCTACAACCGGCCGCGCGTGGATGTGCAGACGATTCCGGAGGCTGGCACCCAGCTTCTGGATTCCATCTGGCGCCGCTTTGGGGCGCATTCCTCCGATCACCTGACCAAGACCATCAAGCGCCACCCGCCCTACGCGGACGCCTTCCGCGCCGAGCCCCGGTCGGTGATTGCCCTGGAGGCCATGGCCGCCTTCTATGGCCGACCACGCCGCCGCCCCGAGGAAGGGATCGGCATCCTGACCGACAGCGGCGCCCCGGCCATCGACCAGGTGCTGCGGCCGCGCGTCATGCGCTCGCAGAGCGGCAAGCCGGTGAACGTACACCAGTGGCGGCCAAGGTCGTTGAAGGATAAAGGATAGGAACAGCGCGGCGGCCGATCAGTTCAGGCGCTCGGCGATCCAGAGCTTGATGAGGGACTGGCGCGTCACGCCGAGTTTCTTGGCCTGCCGATCCAGTTTATCCACAACCCACACCGGAAAATCGACGTTCACGCGCTTTGTCTCAAGATTGGGGCGACGCGTCTTCGACCAGTCAACCTGACCCTCCACATCGTCGCCATCATCAAACTTCTTATCGAATTCACGCGCCTTCATAGTATTCAATCTCCCGCTTCCTGGCACGACGCACGGAGATAATCCGCACCCGCTGACCTCGGCGAACGCAAACGGCCGCCCAGTGCCGATCGTCGATCCTGCCGATCACGAGGAAGCGTGGCTCATCGTCGGTCCGGGCCGGCGCTTCCAAGAGCATGTCGTCCTTCCACAGGGCCTGCGCCTCGGTGAAGTCGATACCATGTTTGTCCTTGTTCACCCGGCTCTATGTGTCTGTCCGGAAAACCTTGCAAGACACCGCATACGGCATGCGATTCGGGCGCGGGCACACTACATATTGTGGCTCCCGAGACTTTCCGGACGGGCTCTTAACCGGATCATACTCGAAGATCATGGTGGATTAAGGTATAAAAAATATATCTTTTCCGCAAAATCGGCGCCCATCCCCGTCCAGCGCGTATCTCCACCGTCCGGTCACGAAACCTCTCCAATGCTGAACGTCACGGACCGCCGGGAGAGCGTCCGGCGCGCGCCGCCCGTGAGACGAACCGGCGCCTCGCCGTGGCGGCCCTGTCTCATGACCAGTATACTCGGGTCTGATGACCAACGGCCAGACGCCCCCCGCTCCACCGCCAGACCACGCCGTGCGCGTCCCGGATGTGCCCGCCCTGGCCGTCAGCCCGCGCGTCGCGGTGCTGGTGCATTCGGACGGTACTCTGGACGAGGGCGAGCCGCGCCTCCTCGGGCGGCATGTGGCGGAGGCCCGGCCGCTGCTCTGCCATGGCCCGGCGGTGGCCGTGCGCCTGGGGCGCGATCCCTTCCCGGCCCATGACCTGCTGGAGCTGTTCGCCTTCGTCCACCCGGCGCGCTTTGTTCTGCCCACACCCGGCGGACTGGCCGAGGCACTGGGGCTGCCGGCGCCCGACACGCTCGCGGACCAGGCGCTGACCCTGCCCCGCGCCGCTTATCGTTTGCTGGACAGACTCACCCGCCTGGATGCCCGACAGCAACGGGACGCCCGTATCCTGGCCTGGGCCATGGCGCGCGGCGGCTGGCCCTGGGCGGCGCCGGTGCTGGCGGCGCTGGACGCGCGCGGCGACGGCCCGCATGGCGCCAATGCCCTGTCGGCCTTCCGGGTGTGGGAGCGG
>JANQGN010000042.1 GCA_028277295.1 Rhodospira sp. | reverse complement strand
ATTCGCGGTGGTGGCCAACGAGGTCAAGTCGCTGGCCAACCAGACCGCCAAGGCGACGGAGGACATCTCCGCCCAGGTCACGGGCGTGCAGTCGGCCACTCGCGACGCGGTTGGCGCCATTCAGACCATCAGCAAGACCATCACCCATATCAACGAGATCGCCTCGACCATCGCGTCTGCCATCGAGGAACAAGGGGCCGCGACCCAGGAGATCGCTCAAAGCGTTCAGAAGGCGAACTCCGCCACCTCGGAGGTCTCGACCAACATTGGCCGTGTCACCGAGGCAACCGCCGACACAGGGCATGCGGCCGAGGAGGTCCTGTCCGCGGCCGGGTCTTTGTCGGAACAGTCCGAGATGTTGCGTGTCAAGGTCGACGACTTCCTGGCCGACATCCGCAGCACCATGGCCTGACCGCACCATGGCCTGACCGCATGGTCGGGCGAGGCGGGGGATGTTCGCGCCGCCGGCCCTGTGGTGCGGGCTTTCGGGAACCGTCTCACCGTTGGGGGCGCGCGGCGTACCGCAGGAAGACCATGAAGACGCGTGGCGACTGGACCAGGTAACGGCGCCACAGGCGGCGGGGTTCGCTGAGCAGCCGGTACAGCCATTCTAGCCCGCGCCGCCGCATCCACGGCGGCGCGCGGCGTTTGACGCCTGTCAGGAACTCCAGGCCGGCGCCGATGCACAACCCGAGCCCCGTACCCTGGCCGGTGGCGGCCACGGCCGCCGCCAGCCGCTCCTGGCGTGGCGATCCCACGGCCAGCAACACGAAGCGGGCCGGTTCGTCGAGGATGAAGCGGATGCAGTGCTCCACCGCGTGGGGGTCGTGCTCGAAGCCAAGGGGCGGATTGTGATGGCGCAGGCGCCGCAGCCCGAAACGGTCGCGCAGGGCGGCGATCACGGGCTCGGTTCCTCCGATCACCGTCACCGGGTCGTCGGCCTTGAGATGCCCCTCCAGGATCAGGCGGGCCACCAGATCGGCCCCCGTGCACACCGGTAACCGCACGCCGCGCAGCCGCGCCAGGGCGCCGATAACACGGCTATCGTTCACGCAGAGCCACCCCCCGCGATAGATGGACCGCAAGGCGTCGGCCTCTGGTCCCGTCTCGTTCAGGCGGACGACGTGGTCGGCGTTGGGCGTGACCACGTAGGCGAACGGCGCGGCGGCCGGGCGATGCGCGCACAGGGCCAGCGCCCCTGTCAGGTCCAGCGGCGTATAGAGGATGCCCAGGAAAGACAGGCCGTTGATGGGGGTCGGGGCCGGATGGTCCTGACCCGAGGGGGGCGAGGGCATGGGCGACTCCTCCCGGCGGCGCCCCGTCGACTCCGGGGTCAGCCACCAACAAGCCGTTGCGCGATCCGCAAGGGCGAGCGGTCCAGCCGCACGCGGGCGGGCTGGCCGTTCACCAGGGGGGCCGCGCCGGCCTCGATGGATACGTACACGGTGGCCAGGCGCCCCCGTGCGGCGTCGGTGACGACCCGTGGCAGGGCCGAGGCCGGAACGTTTGGCGCCTCGATCACCCGGCCCGGGTGGAGGCCGTCGGTGCCCGACACCCGCACGGCGACCGCCGCGCCCGGGACGAACAGATCGGCGTGCTCCCACGCCACCAGGCTTTCGACGACCGCCGGCGCGCCGCCGCCCAGGGGGGCCAGGCGGATGAGAGGGTCGCCCGCCCGCACCGCCTGGCCGCCTTGCACCTGCAAACCGGCCACGGAACAGGTGCACGGGCTGGGCAGGAACCGGGCCGCGTGGCCACTGGTGTTGCCCACGGCGTTCCCGGCGGCGTTCCCGGTGGCGTTCCCGGCGGCGTTCCCGGTGGCGTTCCTGGAGGGGGCGCCGCGCGGCCGGAAGCGGACCAGGGCCGATTGTGGCGACAGCAGGTCTCCCGGCTGGGCCAGCACCTCCTCGATCACGCCATCAGAGGGGGCGCGCAGCATGTCGCCGGGGAGGTTCACGGCGGCGAAGGTGGCCTCGACGGGGCGGATCATGACCGACACCGCGTACGTCCCCAGTCCGGCCCCGAGGCAGCCGATGAGCGCATAGGCCAGGGCGGCCCGTGGGCGCAGGCGGGTCCACGACGGCCAGATCCTGTCGAGGCGTGTACCTCCCCCACCAGGTCCATCACGGGTGATCGGGCCATTCGGTTCGGCGTTCGCGGACGCGGCTGATGCGCGCCGCACCAGGCCGCGCGCGGTCGACGATGTCGCACTGGCCAGCCCGGCGGTGATGGCGTCCGCTCGCGGGCTTCGGCCGGCCCTATAGGCGCTGTGCAACTGACGCAGAATGCCAAGTTGCTCGTGAGACGGGTCCACGAACCGGCAGCCGACCCGGTCGGATTGACGCCGGACCACCGTGGCCCGGAAATGGGTGCCGATGATGGCGGACGGCAGGTGGAAGCAGGCCTCCAGGTCGAACTCGTCGCCAACCGCGCGATCGGGCAGGGCGTCGACCGGCACCGCGAAGCCGGTGAGCGACCAGTCCAGGGCGCGCACCACGGGCCCGTCGACCAGGATGTCGAGGGGGCTCTCAATGCGCTGATGGCGGCGTCGGGGGTCGGCCGAGGTCATCGGTGGTCCACGCGTCAGGGTAAACCCGCGTGCGCACATCATAGACCGCTCCAAGGCAACGGTAAAACCGTTTGCCACACCTTGGTTTTCGTTTCGCAGGAAGGGATGTCCCTGATGCATTCCGGCGTCTGGCGCGATACACTTCAACGGACTCCCCACAGGGGCGGTGGGGCGCCAGACCCTGTGGGCGCATCGGGGGGTGAAGTCAGGCGTGGCCATCATTCAATACGGGCAGCAGGGGGCGGACGCTGGCCCATCGACGAGCACTTCCCTGGGTGCCGGGACCCTGCCCGTCGGGCCGGACCTGGTGGCCGAGGCACGCCGGGCGGTCGCCGCCTTGTGGCGCCATAAGGTGCTGATCGCCGTCACCGTGCTGACCGGGGCGGTGGTCTCCGCCTTGCTGGCCATGTCGATGCGGCCGCGCTATGAGGCCCTGGCGCAGGTGATGGTTGGTGACACAGAGACCACGGTTCTCGAACGGCAGTCCGTGGTCAGCGATCTTTACGCCACCGAGATCATCGTCGAGGGCGAGGCCGCCATCATCCGGTCGCGGGACCTGGCGGAGGACGTGATTCGGCGCTCGGGTCTGCTTTACGATCCCGATGTTAATCCGACGCTGGCCTGGGATGCGCCGGCCGGTGAGACCGAGGAGGCGGCCATCGCTCGCATGGTCGATCCCTATTATGCGGCGTTGACCGTCGAACCGTCGCGCCGCTCGCGCGTGATTACCATCCGGTTCCAGTCAGAGTCGCCGGTGCAGGCGGCCGCCGTGGCCAACTCGATCGCTCAGGCCTATCTGGACCGGCAGGTCCGCGACAAGCGCGCCGCCAATGTGGCCACTGTGGAAACCCTGCGCACCCGGGTCGAGCAACTTCGCCTCGACGTGGCCCAGCGCGAACAGCGGCTGGCCCAGTTCCGGGCCGCCAACGATCTCCCGGACACGGCTGGCGTGGGCCGCGTGTCCGAGCGGATTGCCCTGACCGCCAACCAGCTTGAGGACGAGCGCACCCAACTGGCCGCCTTGCAGGCCCAGCATCAGGAACTGCGGCGGGCGCTGGAGGTGGATCGCCTGGAGGTGCCGCCGTCCCTGGTCGGGACCGGCACGCTGGCCGCGCTCTGGGCGCAAAAGGCCGAGGTGCAGGCGGAACTGGCCCGGGTGCGGTCGGTGTTCCGCCCAGGGCATCCGGTCGTGGACCGCCAGGCGGCGCAACTCTCGGATCTGCAGAAGACCATTCACGCAGAGATGCAAACCCTCGAACAGAACCTGCAGGCCGAAATCGCCACCGCGCGCAGCCGCGTGGACACGCGGGCGGGCGCGGTGGAGGACTTGCGCCAGGAGGAACGCCGCTTGCAGGCCGCGCAGGTCGAGTTGGGCGCGCTGGACCGGGAGGTGGCGGTCGCCCGTGACGTGTTGCGGGCGTTCCTGGATCGAGCGGCGAAGGTTCAGGAATTGCAGGGCACCGAGCAGGCGAGCAGCGCCCTTGTGTCGGCCGCCAAGCCGCCCACGATTCCCATCGGCCCCAACCGAAAGCTGGTGCTGGTCGGGGGAACCTTCGCGTTCGGCTTTCTGGCGCTTTTGCTGGTGCTGTGGCTGGAACAGACAGACACGCGGCTGTTGGGGAGCGCCCAGGCCGTGGCCTGGACCCGCCTCCCTCTGCTGGGCACGCTGCCGGACGTGTCCGTCGATCAGGCGCGGCTGATCTCTCCGGAAGACCTGGCCGCCCTCGATCCCGACTCGACCTTTACCGAGGCGGTCCGGGCGCTGGCGTTGGCGCTGGCGGCGCCGGACTCCACGTGGCCGGCCGGCTTGCTGCTGGTCACCGGGGCCGACCAGGGGGAGGGCAAGACCACGCTGGCGATGGCGCTGGCCCGGTCCTTGGCGCTCGATGGCGCGCGGGTGTTGTTGATTGACGGCAATCGCACGGCGCCGCGCGTGCATGCGGTGACGGGCCTCGGCAATGACTTCGGCATGCTGGATTACCTGCGCGATGGCGCCGAGATCGATGGCGTGATCCAGGGGGATCCGCTCACGCCGCTGGAGGTGATGCCGCTTGGGGCCGGGGCGCGTGCTCCGGGGTGGCGCCTGGGTGAGGCCGGGTTGCGTCCCCTGGCCCGCGCCCTGACCGACCGCTATGATCTGGTGGTCGTCGA
>JANQGN010000028.1 GCA_028277295.1 Rhodospira sp. | reverse complement strand
ACCGCGCCCCTGCGCGACATGCGCTTCGTCCTCTACGAGCTGATGGAGGGCGACGCCCTGACCGGCCTGCCCGGCTACGAGGACTTCACCCGCGACCTGATCGACCCGGTGCTGGAGGAGGCCGGCAAGATCTGCGCCGAGGTGCTCCACCCCCTCAACCGCGGCGGCGACGAGGAGGGCTGCACCCTGGAAAACGGCGTGGTGCGCACGCCGGCCGGCTTCAAGACCGCCTACGACCTGTTCCGTGAGGGTGGCTGGACGGCGTTGGCCTGCGACCCGAACTACGGCGGCCAGGGCCTGCCGTCCGTGGTCAACACCCTGGTCAGCGAGATGATCTGCTCGGCCAACCTGTCCTTCGGCATGTATCCCGGGCTGTCCCACGGGGCCTACGAGGCCGTGCACGGCCATGGCGCCCAGGCCCTCAAGGACCGCTTCCTGCCCAAGCTGGTCGACGGCACCTGGGCGGGCACCATGTGCCTGACCGAGCCCCAGTGCGGAACCGACCTGGGCCTCTTGCGCACCAAGGCTGTGCCCCAGGAGGACGGCAGCCACCGGATCACCGGCACCAAGATCTTCATCTCCGCTGGCGACCACGACCTGACGGAGAACATCGTTCACCTGGTGCTGGCGCGCCTGCCCGACGCCCCCAAGGGCATCAAGGGGATCAGCCTGTTCCTGGTGCCCAAGGTTCTCCCCAGCGACGACGGCGGCCTGGGTCCGCGCAATGGCGTCACCTGTTCCAGCATCGAGCACAAGATGGGCATCAAGGCGTCCTCGACCTGCGTGCTGAACTTCGAGGACGCCACCGGCTGGCTGGTGGGCGCGCCCCACAAGGGCATGCGCGCCATGTTCACCATGATGAACGCCGCCCGCCTGGGGGTCGGCGTGCAGGGGCTGGGGGTGGCCGAGGCCGCCTATCAGGGCTCGGTCGCCTACGCCCGCGAGCGCCTGCAAGGCCGCGCCCTGTCCGGTCCCAAGCGCCCCGATCTGCCGGCCGACCCCCTGACGGTCCACCCCGACGTGCGCCGCATGCTGCTCACCCAGCGGGCCTCCGTGGAGGGCTGCCGGGCGCTGGCCGCCTGGGTGGCCTGGCATCTGGACCTGGAAGCGCGCCATCCTGATCCAGTGGTGCGTCAGGAGGCCGAGGACTTCGTCGCCCTCATGACTCCCATCGTCAAGGCGCTGCTCACCGATCTGGGCCACGAGGGCGCCAACATGGGCATGCAGGTGCTGGGCGGGCACGGCTACATCCGCGAGCAGGGCATGGAACAGTACGTGCGAGACGCCCGCATCGCCCAGATCTATGAGGGCACCAACGGCGTTCAGGCCCTCGACCTGGTGGGGCGCAAGCTGCCGGCCAACGCCGGTCGCTCGCTGCGCCGCTTCTTCCATCCGGTGTCGGCCTACATCGAGACCGCCATGGACAACGACGATCTGGCGCCCTTCGTCATGCCCCTGGCCAAGGCGTTCACGCGCCTGCAACAGGCCACCGCCCAGGTGGCGCGGGCCGGCCTGTCCAATCCCGACGAGGCCGGGGCGGCGGCCAGCGACTACCTGCGCCTGTTCGGGCTGACGGCCCTGGCCTTCCTCTGGACCCGCATGGCGGAAACGGCGCTGGCCAAGGCGGACGACGACCCCGATGGCTTCTACGCCGCCAAGGTGGCCACGGCCCGCTTCTTCATGGACCGCATGCTGCCGCAGACCGGGGCGCTGTTCTCGGCGGTGATGGCCGGCGGGGCCTCGATGATGGACTTCGACGAGGCCGCGTTCTGATGGGAGGGCGGCGGCGCCGCGCGGACATCGCCGCCGGGTACGAGGAGCGATCAGGTGTCACCCCGTAGTCACCCCGTAGGGTGCGCTCGATGGCCACCCCGGGGCGCCCTTCGCGCACCAGGGGTGGCCGGCAGCGCACCGCCTCACGGCTGGACGGTGCGCTGCGCCCCTGTCGTTTCCCAAAGGGAAACAGCCATGACCAACACTCGGTTCGCGTCGCGGGCGAGGCGGTTCGGGGCGCGAGCGCACCCTACGAAGCCGATGACGGGACGCGGCAATGAGGAACGGCCGTTGAATCCACTTGAACGGCGACGCAAGGCGAGGACACGACCATGAACCTGTGGCTGCGCCTGACCCGCGTCATCCTCGCCAGCCTGGTCCGCTCCCGCCTGGCCATGATGGACGTCTCCAGGCTGACGTTCCGGGTCTGGCCCACGGACCTGGACTTCAACCTGCACATGACCAACGCCCGCTATCTGGCGCTCATGGACCTGGGCCGCATGGACCTGATCCTGCGCACCGGACTGTGGCGGACCATCGCGCGGCACAAGTGGGCGCCGGTCATCGGCGGCACCGTCGTCCGCTATCGCCGGCCGCTGCATGCGTTCCAGCGGGTCCACCTCAGCAGTCACATGCTCACCTGGGACGACAAGTGGATCTACATCGAACACCGGCTTGAGTCGGGCGACCGGCTGGCCTGTCAGGCCGTGGTGCGTAGCGCCTTCGTCGGCCCGGAGGGCACCGTGCCCCCGCCGGTCGTGGCCGATGCGGTGGGGCACCGGGGCGCGGCGCCCGCCCTGCCCGCCTGGGTCGCGGCGTGGAAGGGGATGGATGACAGCCTCGGCCGGCCGGTTTCCTGACGGCGACTCAAGACACTCGAACACGGGAGGACCTCATGGCCGATCTCAGCGGCAAGACCCTGGTCGTCACCGGCGCCAGCCGGGGCATCGGCAAGGCCATCGCGCTGCGGGCAGCGCGCGACGGCGCCAACATCATCGTCGCCGCCAAGACGACCAAGCCGCACCCCAAGCTGCCGGGCACGATCCACGACGCGGCCGCCGAGATCGCCGACGCGGGCGGACGCGCGCTGCCCGTCGCGATGGACGTGCGCGACGAGACCGCCGTCGCGGCGGCCGTGGCGCAGGGCGCCGAGGCGTTCGGCGGCATCGACATCGTGGTCAACAACGCCAGCGCCATCAGCCTCACCGGCACCGCCGAGACGCCCATGAAGCGCGTCGACCTGATGTGGAACGTCAACATGCGCGGCACCTTCGCGGTGACCCAGGCGTGCCTGCCCTGGCTGCGCCAGGCGGACAACCCGCACATCCTGACCCTGTCGCCGCCGCCCTCGCTAGACCCGGCCTGGTACGGCCCGCATGTGGCCTACACCATCAGCAAGATGGGCATGAGCCTGTGCGTGCTTGGCTGGGCGGAGGAGTTCCGCGCCCAGGGCATCGCCGCCAATGCCCTGTGGCCGCGCACCGTCATCGACACCGCCGCGCTGGCCATGCTGGGCGGCGCCGTCACGCCGGAGCACTGCCGCACCCCGGCGATCCTGGCCGACGCGGCCCACGCCATCCTCACCCGGCCTGCCCGCGCCTGTACGGGCCGGTTCTTCATCGACGACGAGGCGCTCAGCGAAGCGGGGATCACAGACCTGTCCGGTTATGCGGTCGATCCGTCGAAGCCGCTGCTGCCCGACCTGTTCGTGGCGGAGGCCCTGGAGCCGCGGCGCTCGACGGCCTGACATCGCCCTCACGGCCATACCGTCGCCCGGACGATCGACCACCTCACGCGCACGCCGTCAGGTTCCCGCGTTTCAGGCGGTGTCCGCTTGACAACGCAAAGCGGGGGTCAATACCCTTACCATGTCAACGGTTCCTCGGACGGCCATGCGCCGGAGGATGAAAAGGGAACGACGGAAGAGGCCGACTCCAGCAGGGCCTCACGCCGTGGCTGCCCCCGCAACTGTGAGCGGTGAGATCCGTTCCGACAGGCCACTCGAGTGCCCACGGGCCTCGGGGAAGGTGGTTCGGATCCAGGACCCGCGAGCCAGGAGACCTGCCGCTGACAGCGTCACTCTACCCACGGTCGGGGTGTGCCGAGGGTGCGGGCAAGCCGTTGCGGTGACGCGCCGTTTG
>JANQGN010000592.1 GCA_028277295.1 Rhodospira sp. | reverse complement strand
CAGGCCCTGACCAACCTCCTGAAGAACGCGGTGGAGGGGATTGACGCCCGCCGGGAAAAGGAAAAGGATCAGGCTCCCCCTGGCGAGATCGTTGTGTCTCTGGAGGCGCAGAGCGCCGCGGTGGTCATCGTCGTGGAGGACAACGGCAAGGGGTTGCCGGCCACCGACCGCGATCGGCTGACCGAGCCTTACGTGACGACCCGGTCCAAGGGCACGGGTCTCGGTTTGGCCATCGTCAAGAAGATCCTGGAGGACCATGGCGGCACCCTGGTCCTGGGCGACGGTGCCCAGGGCGGCGCCCGCGTGTCGCTGGTGTTCCCACGACCGGCGGACGCCGAGACGGGGCCTGGGCCGCGGGCCGAGGGCGACGAGTCCAGCAAGACTCGGGCCCGTATGGACACGCCCGCCGCCGTGGGATCCGCCGTCGCTCCGATGTCGGCGCTCGCCAACAAGGCTGTGGCGCGTGCCTGGCCCGAGGAGGAGGCCCAGGCGGCATCAGGGATCGACGCGGACGCATCATCCGACCCGCCGCCGGGGCGGGCGCCGCCGAGTGTCGCGTGACCCCCGGCGCATCGCCCTGGCGCGCATTGAACGACACTAGGGGAACGGCCAATATCAATGAAACGCGATCCGGCGGATGCACGCACGGCCCGGACCACAGCACCAACCGGGACTCTCTCCGACTCCATCACCAGGGACGCGGGCGGTTTCGCCCGGTCAGCGTGACCATGCCCCACGACATCCTCATCGTCGACGACGAAAGTGATATCCGCGATGCCGTGGCCGGTGTGCTGGAGGACGAGGGCTATACCTGCCGCCAGGCCACCGACAGCGACAGCGCGCTGGACGCCGTCTCTCAACGCCTGCCCAGCCTGGTCATCCTGGATATCTGGCTGGAGGGCAGCCGCCTGGACGGCCTGGAAATCCTGGATCACCTGATCCGGCACTATCCCGGCATGCCGGTGGTGATGATCAGTGGACACGGCACCATCGAGACGGCCGTGGCGGCCATCAAGAACGGTGCCTACGACTTCATCGAGAAACCGTTCAAGTCGGATCGTCTGCTGCTGGTCGCCGAGCGGGCCATCGAGGCGGCGCGCCTGAAGCGGGAGAACGCCGAGTTGCGCACCCGCGTCGGCGCGCAAAGCGAGTTGCTGGGCGAAAGCCAGCCGATCACCCAGTTGTGCGCGGCGGTCGCCAAGGTGGCGCCCACCGGCTCGCGGGTGCTCATCACCGGACCGGCCGGCACCGGCAAGGAGGTGGTGGCGCGCATGATCCATGCCCACAGCCGCCGCGCCGAGCGGCCCTTCGTGGTCGTCAACTGCGCCGCCATGCATCCCGACCGCATGGAGGCGGAGCTGTTCGGCACCGAGGTGGGCGTCGAGGGATTCGACGCCCCCCGCAAGGTGGGGCTGCTGGAGCAGGCCAACGGCGGCACCTTGCTGCTGGACGAGATCGCCGACATGCCGCTGGAGACCCAGGGCAAAATCGTGCGCGTGCTCCAGGAGCAGACCTTCGAGCACGTCGGCGGCACCCGCAAGGTGTCCCTGGACGTGCGGGTGATCTCCACCAGCCAGCGCGATCCTCACGACGTGATCCAGCAAGGCCGCTTCCGCGAGGACCTCTACTACCGTCTGGCGGTGGTGCCGCTGAAGGTGCCCTCCCTGGCCGACCGGCGCGGCGATATCCCGCTGCTGGCCCGGCACTTCATGGACACGGCGGCGCGGGTCGCCGGCATCGTGCCCCGGCCCATCGGCGAGGACGCGATGGCCGCGTTGCAGGCGTATGACTGGCCAGGCAACGTGCGGCAGTTGCGCAATGTCATCGACTGGCTGCTGATCATGGCACCCGGCGAGGCGCGCGACCCGATCCGCGCCGACATGCTGCCCGGCGAAATCGGGGCGGTGACGCCGGACACATTGCGCCTGCAGCGCTCGCCGGAGATCATGACGCTGCCCTTGCGGGAGGCGCGGGAAATGTTCGAACGCGACTACCTGCTGGCCCAGGTGACCCGCTTCGGCGGCAACGTCTCGCGCACCGCCGAGTTCGTGGGCATGGAACGCTCGGCCCTGCATCGTAAGCTCAAGAGCCTGGGCGTCGCCGGCGGCACCCTGGCGGCCGAGCGCGCCGCCCAGACCGCCGCCGCGGGCGGCAACGGGCGAGACTCCGACTCGCCGGCACCGGCCGGCAACGTCGCATCCTGACCGTGGGACATCGGCGGGGACGCGCGCTCGCGTGCCCCGCGCCGGTCTCGCGTGGGAGCATGCGCCATGAAGGGTGCCCCGTCATGAAGGTCCCTGCGTCATGAAGGTTATTGTCTGTGGCGCCGGCCTGGTGGGCTTCAACATCGCCCGGTACCTGGCCTCCGAGGGCAATGACGTCACCGTCATCGACCAGAGTCCGGACCTGATCCGCAAGATCGCCGACAGTCTGGACGTGCAGGCCATGGTCGGGCATGCCTCGCACCCCGGGGTCCTGGACCAGGCCGGGGCCGGGGACGCGGAAATGCTGATCGCGGTGACCCACGCCGACGAGGTCAACATGGTCGCCTGCCAGGTGGCCCACTCCCTGTTTCACGTGCCCACCAAGATCGCCCGGGTGCGGGATCAGGAGTATCTGCAAGGGGCCTGGGCCAACCTGTTCAGCCGCGAGAACATGCCCATCGACGTCACCATCTCGCCGGAGATCGAGGTGGCCAAGGCGGTCATCCGCCGC
>JANQGN010000514.1 GCA_028277295.1 Rhodospira sp. | reverse complement strand
AGATAGATCTCATAGCCGGCCTCGCCCGAGAACCCGCTCCGGCTGATGATCACGTCCCGGCCACCCACCTGGGCCGCGAGAAGGCCATAATAGGGCACGTCGCGGATCGCCGGACCGACCAGGTCCTCCATCAGGGCCATGGCCTTGGGACCCTGGATCTGCACCGGGGCGACATCGATCTCGCGGATGGTGACCGTCATGCGCAGGCCGATGTTCAACCCGCGCAGCCACATCTCAAGGTCACTGTCGGACAGCGAGAACCAGAACTCGTCCTCGGCGACGCGCAAGAGAACAGGGTCGTTCAGGATCCCCCCGGCCTCGTTGCACAGGATCACGTACTTGCCGTTCATGGGCCGGATGCGAGTGACGTCACGGGTCACCACGTGGTTCACGAACGCCTCGGCGTCCGGACCCTTCACCTGGATCTGCCGCTCCACCGCCACGTTCCACAGGGTCACGTGGTTCACCAGGGCGTCGTACTCCACCATGGCGCCGCCGTCCTCGGGCCGGACGTAGCCGCGCGGGTGGTACATGCGGTTGTAGACCGTGGCCCGCCAGCAACCGGCCTTGTGCGCCAGGTGCCAGTAGGGCGATTTGCGGACCCGGGTGGAGATCAGCATCTGCACCGGCGTCGGGCCGCTCTGGCGCAGGTTGATGGGGACGGTCCGGTCGGACTGGTCCACCGAGGGGCACTGGTCGGTGGACAGGTCGAGGCCGCCATGAACGGCGGGGGAGGCGCTGTCCGCCAGGGCGGCGGGGTCGGGGGCAAGGGTGGTGTCCATGGGGCCGTGCTCCGCTCCGGAAATGCCGTCACGGGGCCATGGTGGCAGGGCGCGAACGCGCCGGATCGCCTGAAACCGACCGGGACTGTCACAGCGCCGTCATGCGGTATCGGTGCCGGGGGATTCTGCCTTCGGAACGGGATTGGCGTGCAGGGTCAGGGGGTTGACGGCGGCGGTTCGGGACGAGAATTTCGCAGGTGCGGGATTGTTGAGTGAGGCGGTCGGGTACGATGATGGTCATCCGGGCGCCATGACAAAGACGCCCCAACCCGGACCCCTTGTGGCCAGATGTACGGGGTCCGGGCCGCGTCTTGCGACGCGTGCCCGCCCGTCTTCCTGTCCTGAGGTTTACGAACACCCGCTGGTGGCGCCGCAGGTGTCGCACTTCAGGCAGGTGCCGTTGCGCACCAGGGTGAAGTTGCCGCATTCGCCGCAGCTATCACCCTCGTAGCCCTTCATGCGCGCCTCGCGGATGCGGGCCAGGGTGTCACCCCCCGCGTTGCCCGCGCCAGCACTCGCGCCACCGCCGCCGCCGGACATCGCCACCGCCGCGCCGACGGCCACCGGACCGCCCACGTCGGAGCCCACGGCGCGCGCCGTCATGGCCTCCGCGCCCTGATGCGCCCCTCGGTGACCGTGCAGCACGTACAGGTTCGACCGCACATAACCGGCCGAGACCTCGCGCGGCAGTTCCTCCTCTTCCCAGTCCTCGGCGAAATCACCCTCGGTGTTGCCATTGCCAAGGGCGTCCATGCGCACATCGTCCGGCTGCACGTGGGCCAGGTCGTTGCGGCCCAGGTAAGAGATGGCCACCTCGCGGAAGATGTAGTCCAGGATGGAGGTGGCCATCTTGATCGCGCCGTTGCCCTCGACGATGCCCTGCGGCTCGAAGCGGGTGAAG
>JANQGN010000487.1 GCA_028277295.1 Rhodospira sp. | reverse complement strand
GCGTCGAACATGACCGAGAAGCCATCGCGCGGCTTTTCGAAGGTGAACTCGCTGTTCTCGTCCATGGAGCCCTCGATGAGCACATGGCCGGACCCGTCCTTAACGGCGATGCGCACGCCAGAGGCCGACGATCCGTCGGAGAAACCGCCCTCGCACATCACGGTGCCATCGCCGTTGTCGTAACAGGAACACAGCGGCGTGTGGGCCTGAGCCACCTGGGCGGCGCCGGCCAGCAGGGCCAAGCTGATCGCGCTGGCGAGGGGGAGGGCGGAGAGGGGACGGCGGGGTGTGGTCATGATGATCCTCGTTAAGGTGGGGGCGTGGTCGCGTGGGGGTGTGGCCGACACAGCCAACACATAGGCCCTGGCCAAATACCCGCGCGCCACGCATGGTAATGAAATTAGGTCTTAGTCTCAACAAAACACAGGCCAAGACCCTGACGTAGGACCGGACCTCAGGCCGGTGGCTGCAGATGACTCCAGCCGAAGGCCACCATGCCCACGCCGATGACGGCGATCAGCGCGGCGGAGACGTAGGGCGCGCGGGCCAGGAGATGGTCGAAGCGCCGGGTGCGCCGGGTGACATATCGGACGCCATAGGCGGCGATCACGCCGGCCGCCACCAGGGTTATGGCGAGCCCGCCGCTGAAGGCGCCCACCAGGCCCACCCCCAGCCAGAACTGATCCAGGTGCAGGCACAGGATCAGAACCGTGATGGCCGCCGAACAGGGGATCAGGCCCCCGGTCAGGCCGAACAGCACGGTCTGGGTCAGGGTCGCGCTGCCGCCGTCCGCGCCCCCGAAGCGGCGCTCGATGTCCTTGGCATGGGCGCGGGCATGGGCATCGGCGGGCTCCAGGGGGCCGTGCTCATGGTGGTGGCCATGATCGTGCCCGTGATCATGATGATGATGGGCATGCTCGTGGTCGTGCCCATGGTCATGACGTGAGGCCGCGCCCGTCGCCCGCCGGGTCTGGATCACCATCCACGCCGCGATGACGAGAATGATGGCCCCCGAGGCCATCATGAACCAGGGCTCCAGGTCCTCGCCGATCATCTCCTCGCCCAGGCGCAGGGCGATGATGGCCAGGATCCAGACAATGATGGTGTGCGACACCGCCGCCGAGAGCCCCAGCAGCACGGCCTGGGCCACGGTGCCGCGCACGGCGATGATGAAGGCGGCCATCATGGTCTTGGAGTGACCGGGCTCCAGCCCGTGCAGGGCGCCCAGCAGCAACGCCGTGCCGGCCAGAAGAAAGGGCTGGGCGGCCCCTTCGGTGATGGCGGTGGTTAAGTCCATGACGGTGCCCTCGTGCTCACAAATACCGTGCGATTTCCTTGAACTCGGCCAGCACGGCCTTGGCCTCCGGGCCATCCTGGACGACGCCGTCCAGGCAGTGGTCGATGTGGTCGCGGATGAAGACCTGCTTGGCCTGGCGCACGGCCGCTTCCACCGCCGCCAACTGCTGGGCCACGTCCACGCAGGGGCGGCCGTCCTCGATCATGGAACTGATCTTTCGCAGGTGCCCTTCGGCGCGCTTCAGCCGTTTGACGATGTCGCCGTGGGTGGTGTGCACGTGACAGGGGTCGGCGGGCGCGGACGGCGCGGATGTGGCGCTCATGCGGTCGGGCCTCATCATGATGTGATGAAGGCATCCTATCCCCCCGGAGGGGATAGAGTCAAGCCATCGAAACCGCGACGCGGTCGCATTTCCCGCGCGGCCGGACCGGTCACACCCAGAAGATCAGCACCAGGATCTGCGGGGCCAGGATGCGCAGCACCATCACCAGCGGGTAGACGGTGGCATAGGCCAGCGCCGGGGCCTCCGACGGGCGGATGGCGTTGGCGAAGGCCAGGGCCGGCGGGTCGGTCATGCCGCCGGCCAGCAGGCCGCAAAGCGTCAGGTAGTTCATGCGCAACGCCAGGCGGGCGACGAAACCGACGATCAGCAGCGGCACCAGGGTGATGATCGCCCCATAGAGCAGCCAGGACAGGCCGTCGCCCTCGGTCAGGATGGTCACGAAGCTCTCACCCGCCTTGAGTCCGACGATGCCCAGGAACAGCACGATGCCGATTTCGCGCAGCGCGTGGTTGGCGCTGGGCGGCATGAACCAGACGAACGGTCCCAGGTGACCCAGGCGGGCCAGCAGGATCGCCGCCAGCAACGGGCCGCCGGCCAGGCCCAGCTTCACCGGCGCCGGCATGCCGGGCACCATCAGCGGGATCGAGCCCAGCAGCACGCCCAGGGCGATGCCCAGGAAGATGGGCAGGATCTGCGCCTGCTGGAGGGCTTGCTCACGATTGCCGAAGACGCGCGCGGCGGCGTCCAGATTACCGGGCTGGCCGATCACCGTGCAGATGTCGCCGAATTGCAGGCGCAGCTTGGCGCTGGGCGGCAGTTCGACGCCGGCGCGGGTCACGCGGCTGATCACCACGTCGTAGCGTTGCAGGACGTCCAGGTCGCCGATGGTCTTGCCCAGGACGGAGGAGCGCGTCACCACCAGGCGGCGCCATTTGACCTCCGAGGGCACCGCCTTCAGGTCGGTCTCCACCCGGTGGCCGAGGATGCGCACCATGTCCCGCAGCTTTTCGGGCCGGCCCACCAACAACAGAACATCGCCCAGCCGCACCGGCATGTTGGCGTGGGCCACCTGCACCGCGCCGTCACGCATCACCCGGCTACAGACGATGCCCATGGCCTCCAGGCCCGGCAACGCGCCCAGCGCCAGCCCCTCCATGTTGGGATTGGCGACTTCCAGGGTGACGGTGTCCATGGTTTGCCGCTGGGCGGCGCGGTCGGCCTCGAAGGCCGCCTGCTCGCGGTCCACCTTCACGCGCAGCACCGCGCGCACCAGGATCATGGTCAACAGGATGCCCAGGATGCCGAAGGGGTACGCCACGGCATAGCCCAGGCCGGGCAGGGTCAGAGCCTCGGCCTCGGCGCCCACGGTGGTCAGCATCTGCGTCGCGGCACCCAGCGAGGGCGTGTTGGTGGTGGCACCGGACAACAGGCCCAGCATCACCGGAATCGGCAGGTCGAGCGCCAGATGCAGGGCGGCGGCCACCAGCACCGACAGGGCCACCAGCGCCGCCGCCATGCCGTTCAGCGCCAGGCCGGCGCGGCGCAGTGCCGAGAAGAAGCCGGGGCCGACCTGGATGCCGATGGTGTAGACGAACAGGATTAGCCCGAACTCGCGCAGGAAGAACCCCACCTCGGGATCCACATGCAGACCCAGGTGGCCCCACAGGATGCCGGCGAACAGCACTCCGCCGATGCCCAGCGAGACCGTGCCCAGCCGCAACCGGCCGATGAGCAGGCCGGTCACGGCCACCAGGCACAGGACCAGAAGACCCTGGGTGACAGAGTCCAGTCCGGAAAAAAGGGTGGAGGCGTCCATGGGACCTTCTGGGTGGGGCGCACGGGAAAGGAGCCGAGCCTACTGCGTCGCGGCTGGCAGCGCCAGCGTGCGGGCAGGTCCCCAGGGTTCCGAACTCGGATGACAGATCCGTTAGGTTGCTCGTTTCCGTTGGAGATCCTTCGCACCCTTTGGGTGCTCAGGATGAGGATTGTCCATTTAAAACAACCTCATCCTGAGGGAGTGAAACGACCGAAGGATCTCCATCGAGTGCTCCGGTCCTCTCGGAAG
>JANQGN010000471.1 GCA_028277295.1 Rhodospira sp. | reverse complement strand
TGTCTGTCCGGAAAGCCTTGCAAGACACCACATACGGCATGCCATCCGGGCACCGTCACACACCATATTGCGGTTTTCGAGACTTTCCGGACGGGCTCTAAGATGACCCGGTCTTGTTTGACCCCGTCTTAGTGGACCCTGTCTTAGTTGACATTGTCGGTTTTGCCCAGAGCGGCGTCACGATACTGGGCGCGCTCGGCGTCCGGCATCGGGATCAGGCCCCTGTCCGACAGGTAGCCCTCGGGGCCCCAGGCGGCCTCGTCGGTGTACTCTGCCAGGAACTCATCCATGCCGGCGATCACGCCGCGGTGCGCGTTCTTGACGTAGACGAACAGGGGGCGGGACACCGGGTAGGCGCCGGAGGCGATGTTCTCGAAGGTGGGGGCCTCGCCCTCGACGATCGTGCCATGGACCTTGTCCATGTTCTGATCCAGGAAGGAGAAGCCAAAGATGCCCAGGGCGGCGGGGTTGGCTTCCAGCTTCTGCACGATCAGGTTGTCATTCTCGCCGGCCTCGATGAAGCGGCCGTCCTCCCGCAGGGTGAAGGCGCGCGCCTTGAAGTCGGCCTTTTCCAGGCCCTCGCACTCGGCGAAGGACTCACAGCCCGGCTCCATGACCAGTTCCAGGAAGGCGTCGCGGGTGCCGGAGGTGGGCGGCGGGCCCAAGACCTCGATTTCGGCGTCCGGCAGGGAGGCGTCGATATCGCTCCACTTGGCGTACGGGTTGGCGACCCACGCACCGTTCTGCGGGACGTCCTTGGCCAGGGCCAGGTAGATTTGCTGCTTGGTCAGCTCCAGGGTGGGGGCGGCCTTGGAGTTGGCCATCACGATGCCGTCGTAGCCCACCTTGAGCTCGGTGATCGCGTTCACGCCGTTGCTGGCGCAGGTCTCGACCTCGGACGCCTTGATGGCCCGCGACGCGTTGGTCAAGTCCGGATGCTCGACACCCAGACCGGCGCAGAACAGCTTGAAGCCACCACCGGACCCCGTGGACTCAACCACCGGGGTCGGCATGCCGGTCTTCTTGCCGAAGTTCTCGGCCACGACCGTGGTGAACGGATAGACCGTGGAAGAGCCGACGATGCGGATCTGGTCACGAGCCTCGGCTACGCCGGCGAAACCGATGGTGGCCACGGCGGCCAGCAGAACGCTCTTCTTGATCACGAGGACCTCCAATGCTGTGTGGGCGGTGCGTCTTGGGTGCGTCGATCCAGGGGCGGCCCCGAACCGCCACCCTTCCGGGTCAAGCGATCCGGAGCGGGCAGGGACCAATCGAGACGCCGCCATGGCGCTGGCGGCGGCCGAACTGGCGCCACCCTACTCGGGGACGGCGACTCCCTTGTGACACATTCATGAAAGTTCGATGACACCCGACCAATCATGATCAGGTCCAGATGGGCGGAGCCTCAGACGCACACGAACTAATAGAGCATCGTGAGTGATTTTGGACTCACCCTCCATGCCCCAACATTCAGATATTGAAGCAAATCGTCTCCAAAAGATCTTCCAGGGCGATCCGGTTCGGATCGCGCGGGATTTGCTCTCGGCGAGCGCTCTTTGGTTTGTCTTCCTTAAAAAGACCCTAAAAAGAAGAAACCCGGACGGCGGCGGCGGTCACGGTGCCGGACTCCGCCCCACGGGCGCTGCCCGGACCCTCTCGGCCCATGATCGCCTGACGTCGGACGCGACGACTTGAAATCTCCTTAAGGGAGAAATATCCCGACAACCTTTACCGTTACGGATTCACCCCTTTTTCGGGCATAGTGAGATGCCGTGGTGTGCCACGCGTGGGCGGCGGCCACGGCATCTGGCGATATCCTCCCACCCCGAACCTCGGTCATCGGCATGGTCCCGCGCCGCGCCTCTGTCACGATTGGCCCGCATTGGGCGCGCTACCACCGTCTGTCCGCCTTGTGCGCCGGACGAGAACAGTGTTGAGGACAGACCGGCCCCCATGGCCACGCCAAGATGTTGGTCCGGAAAGCCCTGAAAGACACCGCATACGGCGTGAGAATTGGGCACAGGTACACACTATATTGCGGCTCCCGAGACTTTCCGGACGGGCTCAAAGACCGATCGACAAATCCTGATGGCGTCAATGGATGGCTATCCTTCCGAGACCCTCACGTGGTGTATTTGGCATTCCTTTACTCGCAATAAAAAGGTGCTCATCCAACAATCAAACAAATGGAGAGGAGCAGATGCGATTCTCAAATCTCCCGACCAAAGTAAAAATTCTTTTGGCGGCCGCCCCACCCTTAGTCCTATTGCTAATTCTGGGCACCTCCACGATCACCATGCTTCAAGGTATTCTCGAAACCAATCGCTGGGTCAATCATACCCAGGAGGTTCTCACCAAGGCGAGTGGGATCGTCGCCGCCGCCGTTGACATGGAGACCGGCATGCGGGGCTACCTGCTGGCCGGCGACGACACATTCCTGGACCCCTACCGCGCCGGCGAGCAAGCCGTGTATACGTCGATCGCCACACTACAGAAGACGGTCAGCGACAACCCCGCCCAGGTTAGGCGCCTCACCGAGGTCGAGGACATCCTCAGACGGTGGCAGGACGAGGTCGCGGAACCCACCATCGCCCTTCGTCGACGCATCGGCCATGCCGAGACCATGAACGACATGGCCAGGCTGGTCGGCGAACAACGCGGAAAGGAATACTTCGATCGTTTTCGGGGCCAGATCGCCACCTTCATCGAGCGGGAGAGCGCCCGTCTCCAGGAGCGCAGGGCCGCCTTCCGGGGCGCCCAGACCGCCGTCGGCGAGGCCCTCGTCCTGACTCGCGACACGACGGCCTGGGTTGACCATACCCACGCCGTTCTCGCCGAAGCGGCCCGACTGCTGGCCCATGCGGTGGACATGGAAACCGGCCAGCGCGGCTTTCTGCTGACCGGCGACGACGCCTTCCTCGAACCCTACACGGCCGGTCGGGCGGCCTTTTTCGGGGACCTCGCGACGCTCCAGGAGACCGTCAGCGACAACCCCGAGCAGGTCGAGCGCCTGCGGCGGATCGCCACCATCGTGCAGACCTGGATCGACTCGGTCGTCGAGCCAAGTCTCGCCTTGCGCCGCGAGGTGCGGCGCGGCACGAACACCCTGGCGGACATCGACGCCGCCGTCTCCCGCGGCCTCGGCAAGCGGTCCTTCGATTCCTTGCGCGCCGAGATCGCCGCCTTCGTGGACGTCGAGGCCGACTTGATGATCCTGCGCCAGGAGGCGGCGCGCGAGGCAAACGCCAGGATCGACGGGCTGCTGATCAGCATGACGGAGGATGAACGCGGGCTCGACCAGACGCACACGGTCATTGATCGCGCCAACCAGATCCTCGCGGCGGCCGTGGACATGGAAACGGGCATGCGCGGCTACCTGCTGGCCGGCCAGGACACGTTCCTGGAGCCCTATACGTCGGGCAGCACGCGGTTCGCGACGCTCGTCGCCGCGTTGCGGGACACCGTGAGCGACGCCCCGGCACAAGTCTCGCTTCTCCATGAGATGTCCGGCACCGTCACCCAGTGGCAGACCTCGGTCGTGACGCCCATGATCGATCTCAGGCGCGCCATCGGCGACGCCGACACCATGGATGACATGGCCCGGCTGGTCGGCGAGGCGCGGGGCAAGGTGTTCTTCGACCGCTTCCGCGCCGTCATGGCGGACTTCAAGAGCGAGGAGCGGACCCTGATGGAGGTCCGGCAGGCCGCGAACCAGCAGACATCGCTGTTCGCCACACGTCTGTCGTGGGGCCTGATGGTTGGTGGCCTGATCGTCGGCGGCGGGCTGGCCTGGGTGATCGGCGCCAGCGTCGCCCAGCCGATCATCGGTATCACGCGGGCGATGGGCACCCTGGCCAACGGCACCACCTCGGTCGGCATCCCCGGCACCGGCCGCCGCGACGAAATCGGCCGGATGGCCGACGCGGTGCAGGTGTTCAAGGACAATATGATCAAGGGCGACGACCTGGCCGCCGAAGCCGCCAGGGACCAGGAGGCGCGAGGCCGGCGGGCGGCGAGAATCGAAAAGGTGACCTCGGCGTTCGACACCTCGATCTCCGTGACCATCGAAACCCTGTCGTCGGCCGCCACTCAGCTGCAGTCCACGGCGGAATCCTTGTCGGCGATCTCGGAGGAGACCAGTCGTCAGGCCACCACCGTCGCCAGCGCCTCGGAGCAGGCCACGATCAACGTGGAGACCGTCGCCTCGGCGGCCAATCAGCTGGGCGCCTCCATCGAAGAAATCAGCCAGCAGGTCCAGCGGCAGGCGGATATGGCCGAACAAGCCTCCTCGGCGGCGCGCACGACCAACGAAAAGGTGCAGGGCCTGGCCGAGCGGGCCGACAGCATCGGCGAGGTGGTGAACCTCATTAATGGCATTGCCGCGCAGACGAACCTGCTGGCGTTGAACGCCACCATCGAGGCGGCCCGCGCGGGCGACGCGGGCAAGGGCTTCGCGGTCGTCGCCAGCGAGGTCAAGTCGCTGGCCACCCAGACCGCCCAGG
>JANQGN010000422.1 GCA_028277295.1 Rhodospira sp. | reverse complement strand
GCGCGCGGCGCTGCTGACACTGGCGCTGGCGATGATTCTGGACCGTGCCGGGGAGCGCTTCGCCCTGCTGGACGCCGATCCCCTGCGCGCCCGGCCGCCTGGGGGCGGGCGTCATGCCTTGCGCCGGCTTGCGGAGGCCCTGAACCGTGGTCCGACCCGGCATGGTGATGATCCGCCGGCCGTGCCGGTGCCGCGCCACGCCCACGTGGTGTTGATCGGCGACTTCCTGGCGCCTTTGCCGGAGACGGCGGCCCGCCTTCGGGCGCTGGTGGATCGCGGCGCGCGCGGGGTCCTTGTGCAGGTGCTCGACCCGGCCGAGGAGGCGTTTCCCTTTCGCGGACGTCTGCGCTTCGATGGACTCGAAGGGGAGGAGGGCCTGTTGACCGAGCGTGCGGAGGCCCTGCGCGTGGCGTACCGCGAGCGCGTCCGGGATCACCGGGCGGGGTTGGCGGCGCTGGCGCGCTTCGCCGACTGGCGGCTTCTGGTGCACCATACCGATCAGCCGCCGACGTCGGTGCTGATGGCCTTGTACCTGGCCATGTCCGGTGGCCGGGTGCCGAAGGCCTGGTAGGCTTCGTGGGTCGGGGCTCGTGGAATAGGGTAGCACTGGGAACGGGTTCGGAACGGAGCGCGGCCACATGCTGACCGGCAAGATGCTGACATGGGGACCGCTGGCCCTGACCGCCCCGTGGGTTCTGCTGGCGTTGAGCGCCTTGCCGCTGTTGTGGTGGGTGATGCGGGCGACGCCCCCGGCGCCGCGCCGGATGACCTTCCCGGCCGTGCGTCTCCTGATGGGATTGCGCGCGGATCAGCCGGTCTCGGCGCGCACGCCCTGGTGGTTGATCCTGCTGCGCATGGTCATCGCGGCGCTGGTTATCCTGGGACTGGCCGGACCCGTGCTGAACCCCGACGCGGTCTCGCGGGGGGACGGGCCGCTTCTGCTGGTGGTCGATGATACCTGGGCGGCGGCGCCAACCTGGCCCGAGCGCCGCGCCCTCATGCTGGACCTGGCGGACAGGGTGCGCCGGGAGGGGCGGCCCTTGCTGGTGCTGACCACGGCGGCGACAGCGCCCGACGCCGTCGCGGTGCCGCCGGCCCTCCTGCGGGCCGAAGAGGCGGCCACCGTCCTGCGCGCGCTGGAGCCCCGGCCCTGGGGCAAGGATCTGGCGGCGGCGCTCGCGCGTCTGGAAATGCGCTCGGTCGACGCCGAGGGTGATGCCGATGCCGTCGTCTGGGTCCATGATGGCCTGGACGCGCCGGGCACCCCTGTCCTGGCCGCGTACATGCGCGACCTTGGCCGCCTGGAGGTACGCACCGCCGGCTCCGGGGAGGCGCCGCTCATCCTGCGCCCACCGACCACGGATCGCGACGGGACCGCGCGGGTGGTGCTGGAGCGTCCCGATGGTGGACCGTTGCCGCCGCGCGTGGTGCGCCTGCGGGCGCGCGACGACCTGGGTCGGGTGGCGGTGGCCGCTGATGCCGCGTTCGCGGCTGACCAGACCAGGGCGACCGTCGTGGTGGACATGCCAACCGAACTGGCCGCCGACCTGGCGCGCCTGGACCTGGAAGGATTGCCTGGGGCGGCCACCGTGGCCTTGCTGGACGAGACCTGGGCGCGCCGTCCGGTGGGATTGGTCAGCGGCGATGCCGCCACCGGGGCGGCGCCCGTGCCGTTGCTGGATGAGACTCACTATTTGCGTCAGGCGCTGACCCCCTACGCCGATGTGCGCGAGGGATCGCCGCAGGACCTGCTCAAGCGTGACCTGTCGGTGCTGCTGATGACCGATGGCGCGCGCCCGGCGCCCAAGGCCGTCGAGGCGGTGCGCGGCTGGGTGCTGCGCGGCGGCACCCTGGTGCGGTTCGCCGGGCCGCGCCTGGACGCGCTTCACCCCGATCTTCTGCCGGTGCGTCTGCGATCCGGGGAGCGGGCCATGGGCGGCGCCCTGTCCTGGACCACGCCGGGGCGTCTGGCCGTGTTTGGCGGTGAGACGCCGTTCGCGGGCTTGACCGTGCCCGCTGACGTGATGGTCTCGCGCCAGGTGCTCGCCGAACCAGCGCCGGACCTGGCGGCGCGCACCTGGGCGCGGCTGCGGGACGGCACGCCCCTGGTCACGGCCGCGCCGCTGGGCCGGGGCCGGGTGGTGCTGGTCCATGTGACGGCCGATCCCCGATGGTCCACGCTGGCGATGTCGGGGCTGTTCGTCGACATGCTGCGGCGTCTGGTGGATAGCAGCCTGGGCGTGTGGCCGACCGGCGCCCTGTCCGGCGACGACGGGACCAGTCGGGCCGAGGACGCGGGCGAGGCGGGTCGTTTGCCGCCCTACCAGGTGCTGAACGGGCTGGGGCGGCTGGGCGACCCCGATCCAGGGGCGCGGTCGCTGCCGCTGGCGGCGCTCGACGATCCGGTTGTGGACCCGGCGCACCCACCTGGCCTGTATGGCATGGCGGGTCAGTGGCGGGCGCTGAACCTGGGCGCGGCCCTGGCCACTCCCAGGGCGCTGCCGGCGGCGGGCCTGCCGGCGGGGACGGCGCGCGGGCCGCTCGCCGGGGACGCGGCCGAGCGCGATCTGAAGCCCGCGCTTCTCACGGCGGCGTTGGTGCTGGTGCTCATGGATCTCCTGGTGAGCCTGGGCCTTCGCGGCCTGCTTGGGCGCGGGGCCGCCGTTGGAGGCGGTCAGACCCGGGGCGTGGCGTCGACGCTGGCCGTCGCGGCGGGGCTTGGGGCCGTCCTCGGGCTGGCGCCGGGGCAGGGGATGGCTCAGGACAGTGACCCGCGCACCGCCCTCGCCCTGACGGCCGCGCTTGAAACACGGCTGGCCTGGGTCGACAGCGGCGACCCCGGGGTGGACCGCGTGTCCGCCGCCGGCCTGGCGACCCTGACAACGGTGCTGGCGCGGCGCACCTCCGCCGAACTGGCCGAGCCCATGGGGGTGGACGTCGGCCGCGACCCGCTGGTGGCGTTTCCGTTGCTCTACTGGCCGGTTCTGCCGGGCCAGGGTTCGCTGACGACGGCGGCGCGGGCGGCGGTCAACGACTATCTCCGGCATGGGGGGATGATCCTGCTTGATGTTCACGACGGCGGTGATCCGGCCACCCTGCTGGGCGGCGTGGACGTGCCGCCCCTGATGCCGCTGCCCGCCGACCACGTCCTGACCCGCAGCTTCTATCTGCTGGACCGCTTCCCCGGTCGTCGTGACGGCGAAACGGTCTGGGTGGAGCGCGATCCGGTCACCCATGACGGCGTGTCATCGGTGGTGCTGGGCCGGCACGACTGGGCCGGCGCCTGGGCCGCCGGCGCCGATGGCCGGCCGCTGTTCGCCACCGTGCCGGGCGGCAACCGGCAGCGGGAGATGGCCTATCGTTTCGGCGTCAACCTGGTGCTCTACGCGCTGACCGGCAACTACAAGGGCGACCAGGTGCATTTGCCAGCCATCATGGAAAGGCTCACCAATTGACGGCCTTCACCG
>JANQGN010000393.1 GCA_028277295.1 Rhodospira sp. | reverse complement strand
CCCGGCACCGGTGATGGCATCGTCAGGGGTTGTGTAGTGCCACAAGGTGAAACCGTTGCCGTAACACAGTACGGAAAAGTCCTGGGCTGCGAAGGCCATGACTCGATCCTCCAAGGAAAAAAGCTGCCGGGTGTCTCGTGGGCGATCACGTTCACACTTTTCCGTTTGCGCTAAGACGATCTCTACGTCCCAGTCATTGCGAGGAGCTTTGGCTCCGAAGCAATCCAGGGCAAGGCGCACCGTCTTCCGCTGCCGGATTGCTTCGCCCGCGTCAGCAGATGCGGGCTCGCAATGACGTGGCTCTGCGCCTGTGCGGTCGTAACCCCTTGATCCACAGACGGAAAAAGTGCAAACCGCATAGGTCTCGCGCGATTGGGGGCCGCCTAGGTTTCCAGGCAGCGCAGCGACACAACGCCGGTGCCGTCGATGAGCACCGAGCCCTGGCTCATCATATTGTTGACGAAATGCGAGGCCCGGTCGCCGTGCCAGGTGATGTCCGACTGCACATCGGCGCCGATGGCATGGCCAATGGCCGTCTTGTGGTACCAGTAGCAGCGGCGCACCCCGGTGGTCAGGGTCAGGCCGGAATGGGGCATCCACAGCGTCCCCAGCCAGCGCTTGGCCTGGGTACCGCGCCAGGGCAGGTCATCGGCGCCCACGTAGTCGGCGTGGGAAAACTCGTCGATCTGCATCAGTTCGGACCACTGCTTCCAGCCGACGATCGCATAGCGCTCGCCGTCGTCGGGAACGTCGGCGGCGCCCAGCAACTCGAACGCCGCCATGACCTTGGTCAGGGTCAGGGCGGTGGTGCCGTCCAGGGCATGGTTGGTGGAGGTGTCCAGCTCGGCGATGATCAGTTCGTCGGCCTTGCGGCCCAGGGCATAGGCACCGGCATTCACCAGCACCTGGCGCTCGTCGATGTTGGTCTTGAGTTCGTCCAGGCGGTCCACCCAGTCGCCCGCATAGAAGTCCTGCACCTCGCATTCGACCTGGCTGTGGTCCAGGTTCATGACGGGGACCTTGCCGTGCCGCGCCTTGGTGGAGGCCGTCCCCTTGCCCACCTTCTGAAAGAAGGTGCTGGCGCCCTGCACGTTATCCTTGACACGCACGGTGTTGCGCAGCTTGGAGCCCATCTGCTGGAAGGCCAGATGCACGTCGGCCTGGAAATGCTTGATGAACGACTGGTCGATGGTGATCGACATCGGCGGGGTTCCTTATCTTGAAGAGACCTTGGCTCTCGTCGGGGGTCGTCAGCCGTCCGGGTACAGGCGCCGGAAGCCCTCGGCGACGCGGCGCAGCACGGCGGGATCCCGGTGCTTCCAATAGCGGGGGTCGCGCATCAGCGCCTTCAGGTCGTCCTCGCCGGCCCCAGCAGCGGCGCCCACACCGGCGTCGCCGGCCACCAGGCCGGGTTCGCCCTCGGCCATCATGCGATACAGGGCCAGCACACCCTCGCGAGAGGAGGCCAGCGCCCGGTAGACGTCGCGCGGCAGATGCGCCTTGCCCCAGGAGGAAAGCTGCCGGCTGACGCGGCTCCAGCGGTCCTCGCCGCCGAAGTGCCGCACCAGCGCCGAAAGGTCGGTGTCGGCGCGATGACCGGCGCTCATGGCCTCGATCACCGGCATGACCCGCTCCGCCGCCAGGTCGTAGACGACCTGGACCTGTTGGGGCGTAAAGCCGGCGGCATGCAGACGCCGGTTCACCTTGGTGTCCACCCCCAGGCGCGGGTGGCGGATCGTCACCCGGTAGCCGCCGGGATCATCCGGAATCCCCATGGCGCGACGAAAGCGCGCGCGGGCGGTGTCATCGGCGTCCGGGCCGGGAACGATCACCATGGACTGCGCGCGGCGCGCCAGGTCCTCGTAGGCGGCCAGAAGCGCGCCCACGTCCAGGCGACCGGTGGCCGGATCCCGGAAGCGGGCGGCCAGGGCCTCGCGCGGGCTGGACGAGGCCGGCCGGACAGGGGACGCGACCGGGCCGCCGGCCAAGCCGGCGGCACCGGGTGGTGTGGGGTATGTCATGCGGTGTTCTCCTGCTCTGGGAAAGGAACGACGCGCGCGGGGTTCACAGCGGGGTCAGCCCCCGGCGTGGCCCTCGGTGATCAGGCGCTCCAGATGGGCCACCAGGGCGCGCTGGCCCTCCAGATGACGCAACGCGGCGTCGCTGGCCTCGGGTCCGAGATGGCGGTCGCGTGTCAGGGCGCGCAGATGGGTCAGCAGAAGGGCGCCGTCCTCGCCCCGAAAAACGCGGGCGGCGGATCGAGCCAGGCGCGCTCGGGCAAGGTCTCCGGCCGGACCCGGCGCCGCTGGCAGCCCCCAGGGCCAGCCCTCGGGGCTATCGTCGACCATGGCCGGCCCCTCCTGGCGTCATCCCCGCCAGGGCCGAGGACACCCCGCGCGCCAGGGCCGACCAGGCCGGGGACATGCCGGCACCGGCTGTCGTCCGGCGCGGCGCGGCGGACGCGACCGGCGAGGCCCGCCCTGACGGCGTCGGCGCCACGCCCGGAGTGCGTCGCGGGACCCGGGCGGAGACCGGCGTGGAGGCCGGCGCCAGGCGATGCGCGGGCGGACGCACGGCCTCGTCAGGCACGCCCAGGGTGCGGGCCAGCCAGCGGGCCGCCCCCTCCCCGTCCAGCACCGCCGCCCCCGCCGGCCCCAAGCCCTGAAGGGCGTTGATCCAGGTGAGCGTGGTGTGGGCATCGCTCATGCGCTGCCGCTGGGCCAGGGGCGAGGCGTGACGCAGGTCCACCAACCGCCCGTCCAGACGGATGGGCGGCACCTCGCCGCGCCGATGCAGGATGGCCAGGCCACGCCGCACCAGGGGCGCCAGCAGCTCCGACTGCAAACGCCCGTAGGAGGCGCCCAACACCCGGGCCACCTCGGCGGCGCGGTGCACCACCTCGGTGGCCGTCATGCCCGGGCTGTCGGGCTGGCCCAGCTTGTCGGCCAGCAGGGCCTGGCGGATGCGCTGGCGCAGGCCGTCCAGGACCAACTGGGAGACATCGAAGTCGCCAGCCGCGCGCAGCGGCGTGAGCCCGGACGACCCCACCGCCTTGGGAATAATCGCCCCCGGCACCAGCCGCACGGTGGCCGGGTTCAACACCCCATCGTCGTCCGCCTGCCAGATGCCGGTGACCGCGATCGAGGCGTTCTTGAGCACCAGTTCCACCACCTTGTTGGCGGTCTTGATGTCCGGCAGGGCCTTCATCACCGGG
>JANQGN010000323.1 GCA_028277295.1 Rhodospira sp. | reverse complement strand
GACCCCGGCCCCTTGACCTCGACCTCAAGGGTCTTCATGCCGTGTTCCTGAGCCTTCCGGCCGGCGTCCTCGGCGGCCACCTGAGCGGCATAGGGCGTTGACTTGCGCGATCCCTTGAACCCCTGCGAGCCCGCCGATGACCAGGAAATCGCATTGCCCTGAACGTCGGTGATGGTGATCTTGGTGTTGTTGAAGCTGGCGTTCACGTGCGCGATTCCGGAGGTGATGTTCTTTCGCTCGCGCCGCTTGGTTCGTGCTACTGGTTTGGCCATACCCTGTCCGCCTTGCCCTATTGCTGCCTGCTGAAATCGCTGAGATAGCTGCCTGGATGGATGCCGCCTGATCCACGGTCTGGCTTCAGGCGTGTTTGCTTGACACCCGCGCCCCGCGCCAGGCCGACGCGCCCGGGGGGCCTTGGCGTCTCCGGATGTCGTGGCTCCGGACCGTCTCGCCAGCCCCTCGCCGAACGCCCCGCCACGCTACGCGACGGGCGCGGGACAGGCCCTGGCCCCGGCGACCCATCGGCCTTGCCGCGCGGCGAGTCGCCGCCCTTACTTCTTCTTACCGGCGATCGGCTTGGCCGGCCCCTTGCGGGTACGCGCGTTCGTATGCGTCCGCTGGCCGCGCACCGGCAGGCCTTTGCGGTGGCGCAGGCCGCGATAGCACCCCAGGTCCATCAGCCGCTTGATGTTCATCGCCACTTCGCGGCGCAAGTCGCCCTCGACCTTGTGGTCATTGTCGATGAGTTCGCGGATTCGCTGAATCTCGTCCTCGCCGAGTTCGTTGACGCGACGCCCCCAATCCACGCCAACCGTCTCGCAAATCTGCGTCGCGGTGGTTCGGCCAATGCCAAAAACGTAGGTGAGGGCCACGCCCACAGGCTTCCCGCTCGGGATATTCACTCCAGCAATACGTGCCAAAGCCCGGTCTCCTTGCACACAAAACTATTTGGGCAGACAACAAAGACATCCCCGACCCACTCCAGCCAGAGGGGGCCGAGTCCCGATACCTGTCCTGGGGCGACGTTTCCGCCGAGGGCGCGCATTATAGGAAGCTCACCCCAGCTGTCAACAGCGGAATGGCCTTCTGACGGCGTCGTCAAACCCGGGTCTAAAGCAAATCCCGAGCAATCCGGCACGGATCGCGACGACGATTTGCTTCAAGATCAATATATGAGGACGTCTTCGACGATTCGGTTGCCGGCGAAAACGCCCTCGTCGCGATCCAGCCGCCGGCCCCATGGACCGGGCGGCCAGGGACCACGACACTACACGCCCAAAGCCCTTTCCAGGTCCGCGGTCACGTCATCAATGCTCTGGGTGCCATCGACAACGGCCAGCAGACCTTGCTTCTGATAGACGTCAAGCAGAGGGCTTGTCTGATCGTGATAAACCTTGAGCCGCCCCTTGACGGTTTCCTCGGTGTCGTCCTTGCGACGACTGAACTCCGTCCCGCCACAGGAGTCGCACACCCCCTCCACCTTCGGCTTCTGGAACATGTCGTGATAGCCGGCACCGCACGTCGCACAGGAAAAGCGACCGGTAATGCGGCCCACCAGAACCTCATCCGGCACGCGCACCTCGATCACCGCGTCCAGCGGGCACGCCTTGCCGGCCAACAGTCCGTCAAGCGCCTGGGCCTGCGCCAGCGTGCGGGGAATACCGTCGAGGATGAACCCCTTGGCGCAATCCGGATGGCCAATGGCCTCGCCGATCACCGCCATGATCAGATCATCGGACACCAGTTGGCCGGCATCCATGGTCGCCTTGACTTGCTGGCCCAGGGGCGAGCCCTCGGCCACGGCCTTGCGCAGCATGTCGCCCGTGGAGAGCTGGCGCCAGCCGTGCTTTTCCTCGAGCCGCTTCGATTGGGTCCCCTTGCCACCGCCCGGCGGGCCCATCAACACGATCCGACGCGGTTCCGTCATCCCCTTCTTCCCCTGAGCTTCGCTTTCTTGATCAGGCCCTCATACTGATGGGCCAACAGGTGACTTTGAATCTGCGCCACGGTGTCCATGGTCACCGTGACCACGATCAGCAGGCTGGTGCCGCCGAAGTAGAACGGCACACCGAACTCAGCGATCAGGTACTCCGGCATGACCGACAACGCCACCAGATAGGCGGCGCCCACCACGGTCAGGCGCGTCAGCACATAGTCCAGGTATTCGGCCGTATTCTTGCCAGGGCGAATGCCCGGCACAAAGCCGCCGTACTTCTTCAGGTTGTCCGCCGTGTCCACCGGATTGAACACCACGGCCGTATAGAAGAAGGCAAAGAACACGATCAGCACGGCATACAGCGCCAGGTACAGCGGCTGACCATGGCCCAACAAGGCCGTCACACTGGTCAGCCACTCTGGTCCACCCTCGCCACCGGCGCTGAAGTTGGCCACGGTCATCGGCAGCAACAGCAGCGAGCTCGCGAAAATCGGCGGAATCACGCCGGGCGTGTTGATCTTCAGCGGCAGATGCGTGCTCTCGCCGCCGTACACCTTGTTGCCCCGCTGGCGCTTGGGATACTGCACCAGGATGCGCCGCTGTGCCCGCTCGACGAAGACGATGAAGGCGATCACGGCCACCGCCAGAACCAGCAACGCGACGATCACCACCGGCGACATGGCGCCGGTGCGGCCGAGTTCGAGCGTGCTGGCCAGGGCAATCGGCAGGTTGGCGACAATGCCCGCGAAGATGATCAGCGAGATCCCATTGCCGACGCCCCGCGCCGTGATCTGCTCGCCCAGCCACATCAGGAACAGCGTCCCGCCCACCAAGGTGATCACCGTCGTGAAGCGGAAGAACCACCCGGGATCAATCACCGCGCTCGCGCCCCCCGCCGTCATGCTTTCCAGGCCCACCGAGATGCCATACGCCTGGAGCGCCGTGATGAACACGGTCAGGTAGCGGGTGTACTGATTGATCTTCTTTCGGCCGCTCTCGCCTTCCTTCTTGAGCTGTTCCATCTGCGGACTGATGGAGGTCATCAGCTGCATGATGATGGCCGCCGAGATGTACGGCATGATGTTGAGCGCGAAGATCGTCATGCGCGACAGGGCGCCCCCCGCGAACATGTCGAACATGCCCAGGATGCCACCCTGCTGCTGCTGGAAGATGGCGTCCAGCACATCGGGATCAATGCCCGGCAGCGGGATGTACGTTCCCAGCCGATAGATGATGAGCGCACCCAGGGTGAACCAGATGCGCTTGCGCAGGTCGGTGGCCTTGGCGAGAACCCCGAAATTCAGATTGGAGGCGAGCTGTTCGGCGGCGGACGCCATGCTTTTCTCCCAGATCATGCGGGACGGGACGGGAGAC
>JANQGN010000263.1 GCA_028277295.1 Rhodospira sp. | reverse complement strand
CGAGAACGGCGATTGTGTGTGTGCGGAGGTCCTGATCGGTGGTCGTCGGAGGGGCCATCGGGGACACCATGTGACCTTTTCCTTGGAGTTGTGTCCGGGTGGGTCGGGACCAGCGGGTCGGCGACGGGGGACGCGGACAAAAGAAGCTCGTAAGCATGCAATGGACGAGAGGCGGCGGCCGGAGACAGGCCGCCGCGCACCGAAAATGGGGGTTTATACCAGGACCATGCCGTGGTCGGAGAACGACGCGCCGCTGTCTTCCGGACCCAACAGCATCTCGTTGTGCGGTGCCCCCGAGGGGATCATCGGATAGCAGTTTTCCGACTGATCCACATGGACGTCCATCAAGACCGGGCGGTCCACGTTGATCATCTCGCGGATGGCGTCGTCTAGATCTGCGGGCTTGTCCACGACCATGCCGACCCAGCCGAAGGCATCGGCCAGCTTGACGAAGTCCGGCAGGGCATTGCTGTAGCTTTCCGAATAGCGGCTGCCATGCATCAGTTCCTGCCACTGTCGAACCATGCCCATGTACTGGTTGTTCAGGATGAACACCTTGACGGGCAGGCGATACTGCGCCGCCGTGCCCAGTTCCTGAAGGTTCATCAGGAACGAGGCTTCGCCGGTGATGTCGATCACCAGGGACTCGGGGTGCGCGATCTGTACGCCCAGGGCCGAGGGGAAGCCGTAGCCCATGGTGCCCAGGCCGCCCGAGGTCATCCAGCGGTTGGGCTGCTCGAACTTGTAGAACTGCGCCGCCCACATCTGGTGCTGACCCACCTCGGTGGTGATGTAGGTGTCGCGGTCCTTGGTGTGCTCGTACAGGCGCTGGATAGCCTGCTGCGGCTTGATGATCGAGTCGTTGGTGCGGTAGGCGAGGCAGTTGCGCCCGCGCCACGCGTCGATCTGCCCCCACCAGGTGGCCAGGGCCTTCTGAGCCGGGCGTACCTGCCTGGCTTTCCACACCCGGATAACGTCCTCCAGAACATGCGCGATGTCGCCGACGATGGGCACATCCACGGCCACGTTCTTGTTGATGGACGACGGATCGATGTCGATGTGAATTTTCTTGGAGTGTGGCGCGAAGGCGTCCAGCCGGCCCGTGACCCGGTCGTCGAAGCGGGCACCGACGCAGATCATCAGGTCACAGCCGTGCATGACCATGTTGGACTCGTAAGTGCCATGCATGCCCATCATGCCCAGGAATTGCTGATCGCTGGCCGGGTAGGCGCCCAGGCCCATCAACGTGCTGGTGATAGGGAAGCCCGTGGAGCGGACGAAGGTGGTCAGCAACTGGGAAGCATTGGGGCCGGAGTTCACCACCCCGCCACCGATATAGAACACCGGACGTTCGGCCTTGCCCATCAGGTCCACGGCCTGCTCGATGGCCTGAAGATCACCCTTGAGCTGCGGCTTGTAAGAGCGATGCTTGACGCGCGACGCCGGGACGTAGGGCGTCCTGGCCATCAGGATGTCCTTGGGCAGGTCGACGACCACCGGGCCGGGCCGGCCGCTGGAGGCCACGACGAACGCCTCGTGGATGGTGCGCGCCAGGGCCTCCGGCTCTTTCACGAGATAGTTGTGTTTGGTGCACTGGCGGGTGATGCCGGTGGTGTCGGCCTCCTGAAAGGCATCGTTGCCGATCAGGAAGGTGGGCACCTGGCCGGTCAGGCAGACCACCGGGACCGAGTCCATCAGGGCGTCGGTCAGGCCGGTCACCGCGTTGGTGGCGCCGGGGCCGGAGGTGACCAGCACGACACCCACCTTGCCGGTGGAGCGGGCGTAGCCCTCGGCCATGTGTACGGCGGCCTGCTCGTGGCGTACCAGGATATGACGGATGCGGTTCTGTTTGAACAGGGCGTCGTAGATAGGCAGGATGGCGCCGCCGGGGTAACCGAAGATGACCTCTACGCCCTGGTCGGCCAGGGCCTTGAGGATAACATCGGCGCCGGTCAACTGCGTCTCGGACATGGTACCGCATCCTTCCATACAGGTCGGTATGGCGACGGCAAGGGCATGCGCGTGCCGGGCCGCCGCCGAATGGTCAAGCCCCCCCGCCCGCCGTGCCTGGCCGGGGTCGAGGTCTGCTCGCGCCTTGGGCGAGCGTGGTCGAGTCCTGGAGCACGCCGAGTCCCCGGCCGTATGTGGTGAGGGGGACATCACGGGGGACGATCCCGGTGCCGGCGCGCGTGGGCAATACACCACCGTCGCGCCACTTGGGCCCGGGGAGCGACACCCTAGTCTGGGATGCCGAAGGGGTCAACAAAAACCCTTGAACAAGTGGAAAGGTTTTCCACGCAGTCCTTTATGAAAGTTGCGCTAATGTGGTCGTTTGCGACGGATGATGGAGTGCGCGCCCTGTCCCGCCAGCCATGACCATGGTCCTGGTCGGTCCGTGGTCAAGGCCAGCCACCCCAAAGAGGCATTGGGGACAGGCCCACCAGGGCACGGTGCGCCCAGACCAGGAACACCAGATAGAGTCCCAGGCCCATCGCCGCGCCGGCGATGGCGCTGCCAGGCGGCCATGCGGCTCGGCCGGCGCGCCGTGCCCGATCAAGGGCGTGCCATGTGTCGGCGCCCATCGCCCGCCGGCGCTTCCGGTCGACCATGAGCATGCCGCCGAACGCGAACAGGGTGAGCACGCCGAACAGGACCACCGGGGCCGCCGCGCCGTTCGCCGGCATGTGGCACAGGCTCCACAACCCGAACCCCCAGAGCACGGGATGCCGCATCCAGCCCGCGAGCCCTGGGCGGTTGGGGTCGAATGGCGCCCTGGAAAGGCTGATCGACAACGGGTTGGGGGCCGCCAGGCCGGCGCACAGCAGCACGAAGGCCACGGGCATGACGACGACGGGAATCCAGTACGCCCACGGCGGCGGTGTCCACAGGTGGACATAGGGGACGCCCAGGGCCGCGACGATCAGCCAGACCAGCAGCGCCGTCGAGACGATCGTATAAAGGCCGAGGTAGCGTGGTTCGCCGAGGCGTCGGACCAGCGCGCGACGAACCGCCGGGACCGTCGGCCCCACATGGGCGGCCAGGAAGACACCCAACGCGATGAGGAACTCGGTCATGGTGGCGGTGCGGCCTGTTGGGATTGAGGGACGCGTGGGGTCACGGACCGGGCTCCGACCTCCGACCGGCCGGTGGCGCCCGCCCTCGGCGACCTTGACCGGGACCGCCG
This sequence comes from Rhodospira sp., assembly GCA_028277295.1. Classification (GTDB taxonomy): domain Bacteria; phylum Pseudomonadota; class Alphaproteobacteria; order Rhodospirillales; family Rhodospirillaceae; genus Rhodospira. Next base: position 1,180 of record JANQGN010000263.1, on the reverse strand, counting down.
AGAAGATGCAAGGGCGGCGATCCGCTCTAACCGGTCTTCACGAACCGCCGAACGCTCTCCAGGATGCCGTCGACCACGGGGCCCGAGGCGTCCCCGGGGATCAGCGCGCGCCGGATGGCGTGGGCCGGCATGCGACCACGCAACCAGGTGCGCTGGCGCTTGGCGTACTGGCGGCTGGCCGCCTGGGCGCGGGTGATGGCCGCCTCCAGGTCCAACTTGCCCCGCAGACAGGCGGCCAGGTCGGGCACGCCCACGGCTTTCATCACGGGCCGGTCCGAGGGCAGGGCGCGGGCCAGCAACGCGGCGACCTCGTCCATTGCCCCGGCCTCGACCATGGCCACGAACCGGGCGTTGATCGCCGCCCACAGCCGCTGTCGCTCCGGATCCAGCACCAGGGCCAGGCGCCGCGCGGGCAAGGGCGGGGGCCATGGCGGCCGCGTCTGCCACCAGGCCAGCGAGCGGCCGGTGGCCTCCAGCACCTCCCAGGCGCGGGCCAGCCGCTGGGAGTTTCCGGGATCCAGGCGCGTGGCCATCTCCGGGTCGCGGGCCGCGAGATCGGCGTGAAAGGCGGCGTTCCCCAGGCGCTCCAGGCGGGCGCGGGCCTCCGCGCGGATGGCGTCGGGGATCTCGGGGACCGGCGACAGGCCCTCGGTCAGGGCCTCCAGGTACAAGCCGGTGCCGCCGGTGACGATCGGCAGGCGCCCGGCGGCCCAGGCCGCGCGGATCGCCTCGCGGGCCAGCGCCGCCCAACGTGCCGCCGAGCATACGTCGTCGCCGTCCAGCACGCCGTATAGGCGATGCGGCACGGCGGCCTCGTCCTCGGGTGACGGCCGGGCGGTAAGGATGCGCAGATCTCGGTAGACCTGCATGCTGTCGGCGTTGATCACCTCGCCGTCGAAGGCCTGGGCCAGGGCCATCGCCAGGCCCGACTTGCCGCTCGCGGTCGGCCCGGCGAGGATCACGAGGGGGGACGGTTGGTTGCTCATTGGGGGGAGGATGGCGCGTTTCGAACCGACATGCACCGGTTCATATGATATGATCATAAGGAACCCGAGGTCCCCGCGTCGAACGGTTGGCGAGTCTGTGTCATGACGGATGAACCCGAGAACCTTGTCTTGGTCTATTTGCGTCGTCTGGACAGCCGGATGGGCGGAATGGAGCAGTCGTTGCAGGAGGTTCT
>JANQGN010000636.1 GCA_028277295.1 Rhodospira sp. | reverse complement strand
CCGTCCAGGCGGCGAATGAACGGAGCGCAACCTCATGGCCTATGAGAACATCCTGGTGGAAGTCCACGGCAAGGTGGGCGTCGTCCTCCTGAACCGGCCCAAGGCGCTGAACGCCCTGTCCAAGGGCCTGGTGCGGGAACTGGCCCAGGCACTCGATGCCTTCGAGGCAGACCCGGAAGTTGGCGCCATCGTGCTGACCGGCAGCGAAAAGGCCTTCGCCGCCGGCGCCGACATCAAGGAGATGGCCGGCAAGTCCTACATGGATGTCTACATGGAGGACTTCATCACCGTGGACTGGGAGCGCGCCGCGCAGTGCCGCAAGCCCGTGATCGCCGCCGTGGCGGGCTATGCCCTTGGCGGGGGCTGCGAACTGGCCATGATGTGCGACTTCATCCTGGCCGCGGACAACGCCAAGTTCGGGCAGCCGGAAATCACCATCGGCACCATTCCCGGCGCCGGTGGCACCCAGCGCCTGACGCGCTTCGTGGGCAAGTCCAAGGCCATGGAAATGTGCCTGACCGGGCGCATGATGGACGCCCAGGAGGCCGAGCGCGCCGGCCTCGTCAGCCGGGTGGTGTCGGTGGACGACCTCAAGGACGAAGCCATTAAGACTGCCGGCAAGATCGCGGACCTGTCGCTGCCGCTGACCATGATGGCCAAGGAGTCGGTCAACCGCGCCTACGAAACCACGCTCGGCGAGGGTCTCCGGTTCGAGCGCCGGGTGTTCCACGCCAGTTTCGCCACCGCCGACCAAAAGGAAGGCATGGCCGCCTTCATCGAGAAGCGCCAGCCCGACTTCAAGAATACGTAAAGGTCTTGGTCGCGTTGGTACGGTTCGTAGCCGTAGGGTGCGCTCGCCCCGCGGGGGCAGCGCACCGTCCTGCCGTGACGTGGTGCGCTGTCGGCCGTCGAGCGGCCGTCGAGCGCACCCTGCGCTCTGCTGGCGATGGGAACGCCCCTTGGCCCGGCCCCGGGGCTCCGCCGCTCCAAGCGCCCTGGAGACAACCATGACGCCGTCTGATGAGCCCCGTCGTCCGGTCATCGGCATCACCGCCGATGCCGAGGAGGGCGGGGGCTACTCGGCGCTGCCCTGGTACGCGCTCCGCCAGAATTACGCGGCCGTGGTCGCGGCGGCCGGCGGGGTGCCGCTGATCCTGCCGCATGAGCCGGCGCTGTCCGACCGGTACCTCGACCTGATCGATGGGCTGATGGTCACCGGCGGCGCCTTCGACGTGGACCCGGCACTGTTCGGCGCCGAGACGCGCCACGCCAGCGTCACCCTGAAGGCCGGGCGCACCGACTTCGAACTGGCGGTCCTTCAGGGCGCGCTGGGCCGGGATATGCCGGTCCTGGGCATCTGCGGCGGGCAGCAGCTTCTGGCGGTGGCACTGGGCGGTACCTTGATCCAGCACATTCCCGACGCGGTGCCGAACGCCCTGGCCCACGAGCAGCCCAACCCGCGCACCGAGCCGGGGCACGTCGTGACCATCGCGCCGGATACGCTGCTGGCCCGCGTCACCGGGCAGACCCGGGCGGCGGTCAACAGCGCCCATCACCAGGCCGTCCAGACGGTGCCGCCGCCGGTGGTGGTCAACGCGTGGACAGCGGATGACGGGGTGATCGAGGGCATCGAGGACTCCACCCGGCGCTTCTGCCTGGGGGTGCAGTGGCACCCAGAGTACACCATCGACCCCGCCGACACGGCGATCCTGCGGGCCTTCGTGCGCGCGGCGGCGGGGGAGGGGGGATGACACCAGCGAAGCCCAATCGCCGAAGGCCCGCCCCATGTCCGCACCCGTCTTGCTCTGGTTCCGCCGCGACCTGCGCCTGTCCGACCATCCCGCGTTGACGGCGGCGGTGGAGTCGGGGCGGCCGGTCCTTCCCGTGTATGTGCTTGATGGCGAGGACCCGGACGGCGGCGCTCGGCCGCTTGGTGGCGCGGCGCGCTGGTGGCTGCATGGGTCGCTGGCCGCCCTGGCGGCGGACCTGGAGGTGCGCGGGTCGCGCCTGATCCTGCGGCGCGGTCCGGTCTTGCGCGCCCTGTCCGATCTGGCGACCGAGGTCGGCGCCGACGCGGTCTTCTGGACCCGCCATGCCGGCGCCGACGAGAAACCGCTGGCCGACGCCCTGGCCGCTTGCGGCATTCGGGCGCGCCGCTTCCGGGGAACCCTGCTGTTCGAGCCGGAGGACGTCCGCACCAGGCAAGGCACGCCCTTCCGGGTGTTCACCCCGTTCTGGAAGCATCTGCAAACCCTGGAGCCGCCCGCCCGCCCGCTGCCGGCGCCCGATCGGGTGCCCGCGCCGGAGAGGTGGCCGGCCTCCGATGCCCTGGAGGACTGGGCGCTACGGCCTACCCGTCCAGACTGGGCGGGCGGTTTGCGCGCCACCTGGACCCCGGGAGAGGCGGCGGCCCACGCGCGGCTGGTCGCCTTCCTGGACGAGCGCGCGGCAGGCTACGCCGAGGGGCGCGACCGGCTGGCCGCCGAGGCCACGTCGCGGCTGTCACCCGCTCTGCGCTTTGGCGAGATCAGCCCGCGCGTGATCTGGCACGCCGTGGGCGATCGGCCGCGGGATCACGGCGCCGAGTCCTTCCTGCGCGAGGTGGGCTGGCGCGAGTTCTGCCACCACCTGCGCCATCAGGCGCCGGACCTGGCCGAGAGTCCCTTGCAAGCGGCCTTCGCCCGCTTTCCCTGGCGCGACGATCCCGATGGTCTGGCCGCCTGGCAGAGCGGCCGCACGGGTTATCCGGTGGTGGACGCCGGGATGCGCCAGCTCTGGCACACGGGATGGATGCACAACCGGGCGCGCATGATCGTCGGCTCCTTCCTGGTCAAGGACCTGCTGATCGACTGGCGCGCGGGGGAGCGCTGGTTCTGGGACACGCTGGTCGACGCCTGCCCGGCCAACAATCCGGCCGGTTGGCAGTGGGTGGGGGGCTGCGGCGCCGACGCCGCGCCGTTTTTCAGGGTGTTCAACCCGGTGCTTCAGGGGGAAAAGTTCGATTCGGCTGGCGATTATGTGCGCGCCTGGGTGCCGGAACTGGCGCGCTTGCCCGATCGCTGGCTGCATCGCCCCTGGGAAGCCGGCTCCCTGACGTTGCGCGAGGCCGGGGTTCGTCTTGGCGAGACCTACCCCCAACCGCTTGTCGATCATAAGGCCGCTCGCGATCGTGCCCTGGCGGCGCTGCGGGTGATCAAGGCGGCCGAGGCGTGACGCACGGTCGCCAGGCGGCATTCCGCGTGGTCATCAGGATCAGGTCATGGGCACCAGTAGCCCCAGGAGTCGAACTGGCGTCTGATCCGGGGCGATGAGAAAAACAATTTCTCCAGGGCGGTGTGGAACCAGACCGGCAACAGCGCCCATATCCGCTCATGAGACAGACTGGCGTGGGCATGGCGATTGAGGACGCCGATGTTTGCCACGGCCTCCAGGTATCGAGCGCTGACAGGCAGGTCGCCACCGACGATCTTGGGGACGGCTTCGGCGAAGTAGTCTCGATCCTTGACGAGAAGCTCGAATGGGTACTTAGGGTATGGTGACATCATTTCATAGTAGTAAAAATGGATTTCTCTTTCAAGGAAGTCCATGCAAAAATAATCTACCAGGCTCTTCTTTGCTCCGTACGCCTCCAGCTTCTTTGTTGCCTCCAGGTGCTTCACTGAAGCCGGGTTTCCATACCCAAAACCGTTAATCTCGTATCGTGACCACGCCGAATGGATCACCTTGAGGGGGTGGCGAAACAGCACCGACAGGGACGCCGGCCCGTAGCCACTCATTTCGACGAAGTTCTCGCCGAACCACACACCATGGACGTTGCCGGCGTAGGTCGTCCCATTCGCATTTCGACGGAGCGTGCGATTGTTTTCCTCATAAAGCCCCCCCGGCAGGATCCGCGCGGCCTTGGTGGCTTGTTGGTAGTCGTAGGCCAGCACCGGCGCGCTCCACCCGTCCCGGAGCTTTTCGGCCGCCCTCGTGCCCACGGCGTAGATCCCGTTTGTCCCGTTAAAAAAGGCGTCCTGAGCGGCGATCGCTGATTGGCCGTGCGAACAATGGATATCGGGATGCAAGTCCAGGGCATTCGCCAGCCAGAAACTGCCGGCGCGGCCCTTGGTCATCGTGAAGAACGACCGGGTCGTTGTCCTCGTCTCGTCCTCGCGACGTTGCTCTGTGCACGGGTGATGGACGGGGCGACCGGTCTGGTCCTCGCGGTCGGCGACGGTTGGGTTCGCGCAGTGTGCCGTTGGCCGAGGATATGCCGTCATGATGCTCGCTCGGGGTCGGTCATCGGGTCAGCCACGCTCAGCCTGGCCGCCGCATCCCATGGTGTTCTCATCTCGGCGGAGATCGGCTCGGCCGCGAGCATACTCTAAACACGACAACCCGCGCGGATTCAACCATTTTCGGACTTTATCCGAGAAAAATTCAACTTCCAATCTAATTCCGCGACTCCATTGATCAAATCCGCCGCCGGGGTCAGGGTCCCGGGCGGTCCGGCGTGTAGAAGTCCCGATACCAGTCGACGAACCGGCGCACCCCCACCTCGACGGGCGTCTCAGGGGCATAGCCGGTGGCCGCCGTCAGGTCGGAGACGTCGGCCCAGGTGGCGGGCACGTCGCCCGGCTGCATGGGGTGCATGTCCTTGATCGCCGTGACGCCCAGCGCCTCTTCCAGAAGCTCGATCAGCCGCAGCAGCGGCACCGGCCGGCCGTTGCCGATGTTGTGCAGGGCGAAGGGCGCGATGGGGCTGCCGGCCGGATCCGGGTCGGTGGCCGGCGCGTCCGGCGCCGGCGCGGGGTGCGGGGTGGGCGGTGCCTCGGCCACCGCCAGAACCCCGGCGACGATATCATCAATGTAGGTGAAGTCCCGCGCCATCTGCCCGTCGTTGAACACCGCGATGGGCTGGCCGGCCAGCATGGCGCGGGTGAACAGGAACAGCGCCATGTCCGGGCGTCCCCAGGGGCCGTAGACGGTGAAGAACCGCAGGCCAGTGCAGGGCAGGCCATGGAGATGCGCGTGACTGTGGGCCATCACCTCGTTGGCGCGCTTGGTGGCGGCGTAGAAGCTCACGGGATGATCGGCGGTGGCGTGCGGACTGTAGGGGCGCACGGTGTTCGCCCCATAAACCGAACTGGTGGAGGCGAAGACCAGATGCGCCGGCGGAAACGCGCGGCATCCCTCCAGAATGTTGAAGAAACCGGTCACGTTGCTGTCAAGGTAGGCGCGCGGGTTCTCCAGGCTATGGCGCACGCCGGCCTGGGCCGCCAGGTGGATCACAAGGCGCGGCCGATGGCGATCGAACAGCGCCATCACCCCGGCGGCGTCCGCGAGGTCCAGGCGCGCCTCGCTGAAACGCGCGAAGGGGCGCAGGCGCTCCGTCCGCGCCTCCTTCAGGCGCGGGTCATAATAGGGTGCATAGTTGTCCAGGCCGATCACGGTTTCTCCGCGCCGCACAAGGGCCAGGGCCACATGGTGACCGATGAAGCCGGCCGAGCCGGTGACCAGGATCGACATGGGGGAGCGCGGGCCTCCAGGGCGAGAAAGGGGCGGGGCCGCCTTGCGGCGCTGGGGCAGAGATGGCACAAAACGCCGTCGGGACGCCACCCGTTCGAGGCTCAAAGGTCCGGCTGGCGGCGGTGGCGCTCGAAAAGAGGGAGTTTGGGTCTATGAGCAAACCCGTACGCAAGGCCGTGTTCCCGGTTGCCGGCCTGGGCACCCGTTTCCTGCCGGCCACCAAGACCATGGCCAAGGAAATGCTGCCGGTGGTGGACAAGCCGCTGATCCAGTACGCCGTCGAGGAGGCGGCGGCGGCTGGCATCGAGTTCTTTATCTTCGTCACCGGGCGTGGAAAACATGTGCTGGTCGAACACTTCGACCATGCCTTTGAACTGGAACGACTGTTGGAGACGCGTGGCAAGACCGAGGCCCTGGAGGGCCTGCGCGCCGCCATTCCCGACCCGGGCCGGGTCTACGCCACCCGCCAGCATAATCCCCTGGGCCTGGGCCATGCGGTCTGGTGCGCCCGCGGCTTCATCGAGGCGGACGAGCCCTTCGCCGTCATCCTGCCCGATGACCTGATCCTGTCCGAGCGCCCGGTGATCGGCCAGTTGATCGAGGCTCATGCCGATGTGGGGGGCAACGTGGTGGCCGCCGTCGACGTACCGCGCGAGCACACCAACCGCTATGGCATCCTCAAGGTGCAAAGCGACGATGGCCGCCTGGCGCGCGCCGATGGCCTGGTGGAAAAGCCCAAACCCGAGGCCGCGCCCTCCACCCTGTCGATCATCGGTCGTTATGTGCTGGATGGCAGCGTCATGGAGCACCTGGGCCGCATTGGCAAGGGCGCCGGCGGCGAGATCCAGTTGACCGACGGCATGGCGGCGACCATTGACGCGGGGGTGCCGTTCCACGGATTGCGCTATGAGGGCACGCGCTTCGACTGTGGCGACAAGGTGGGCTTCCTGCAAGCCAACATGGCCTTCGCCCTGCAGCGTCCCGAGATGCGGGCGCCCGTGGCGGCCTTCATGAGGGAGATGGTCGCCGGACTATAGGGGCGACGGTCCGGCCGCGCGGGCCTGATCGACCCCTGTCATGGACCGACGGCGACAGGGGCCCGCTGTCACGAATCCGTCATCCCCAGGGGATCGGCCGGAATGGTAAGGGGGCTGGCCCCCGGTGTGGCTTCGGTGTAGAGGCACGGCACGGGCGGTGAGCGTGTGTGCCGCGACCATGGTCTCGCGCTCCCGGGAGCCACCGCCGGGTGGCGCCTGTCAGGCAACGGAGGAAGTCAGTCCGTCATGCGCATTTCCATGATTGGCACCGGGTATGTCGGCCTGGTGTCGGGTACCTGCTTCTCGGAATTCGGCGTGGAGGTGATCTGCGTCGACAAGGACGCCACCAAGATCGATCGCCTGAACAGGGGCGAGATCCCCATCTACGAACCCGGCCTGGATACCCTGGTCGCCAGCAATGTGGCCGCCGGGCGCCTGTCGTTCACCACCGACCTGGCCTCGGCCGTGGCTAGGTCCGACGCCGTGTTCATCGCCGTCGGCACCCCCAGCCGGCGCGGCGACGGCCATGCGGACCTGTCCTATGTCTACGCCGCCGCCCGCGAGATCGCCGCCGCCATGAACGGCTATACGGTGGTGGTCACCAAGTCCACGGTGCCGGTGGGCACGGGCCGCGAGGTGGCG
>JANQGN010000585.1 GCA_028277295.1 Rhodospira sp. | reverse complement strand
ACAGCTCACCCCCAATAAGCGTCCCTCCACGAACGCGATACTTTTTCTCGAAGTCCAGCATGGCCATTGTTGGCACCCTCCGGTCGGGAAGTGCGGCACGGCCGTGTCCTCAGCCATTTTATTAAGATGAACAGCGGCGGACCCCGGGCCTCGCCCCGGAGGCCCAACCGCTGTCAATTGGACACGGCCCAACGACCGCGACCTCCGATGACACCCTTAGGAGATCACGGCGTGCGGCACATCCAGGCTGGTCAATTCGGCGGGACCTTCCACCCAGTTCAGACGGTCGGTGCTGAGCAGGATGAAATGGATCAGCAGCGCCAGGACCAGCAGGAACGTGCCCAGGGCCAGCAGCATGCGCTGCGGATCGAACAGAAGCCAAATCTTATGCATTCTTCATCTCCTAAGCCACAAGAGGCGGATTCTTAAGCGTTGCAGGCGGCGCTCAGCAGCCACGGGCACCAGGCCCAGGCAAGGAAGTGCGCCAGAAGGCAGGCGCCCAGGAAACCGACCATGCTGTTCTGGAAGAGGGAGTGGAATTCCTTCGCCTCGTCCTCGGTCAAGCCCGAGGGGTACTGGGAGTCAGCCATATCCTAAACCTCCAAATGGTTTGCCGTCTTCGGTCGCACCCTCGTCTCCCGGTGCCCGGCCACAGCCGGACCGAGGACACGCGGATGCGCCCACCCCATCCGCCGACACGCGGATGGATCCCTGCCTCCCCGCCAACCGCCGCGCGCGGTTCGATCAGGAAGGACCAGAGTCCTAGCCGAGGTCCGGTCCGCCATGCGCGAGACGCGCGTCATGACACCGGTCCCTCGGAAAAGGCGGCGAGCGTTTCCGCCACGCGCGCCTTCGTAACCGTGTTCTCCCCGGCCCGCCGGGCCTCGCGTTCCGCCATGTCGCGCAGCCGCTTGGCCGTGGAAATGCGCACCAGCACCGGCCGCGCCTCGACGGCGGCGTCCAGCGCCGCCTTGGCGTCGTCATCCCAGGGCAGTTCCCGGTGCAGTCGCGACGGTGTCGCGTCCACGGCGTCCAGGTCGGTCCCCAGGGGGAGAATGTTAAACAGAGCGTCGAACAGCGCGTTGCAGACCTCCTGCACCAGGTAGGTGGCGCCCGCGTAGCCCATGAAGGGCGTGCCCGTATGCCTGCGCACGATGGCGCCCGGGAACGACGCTGGAATGTACTGCGCCCGGCCGCCGATCTCGGCCAGGTAGGTGCGTTCATTGTGGCTGCCGAACAGGATCAGGGGCGTCCTGGTGTGCACCGCCTGACGGATGGCCACATTGTCCGGTTTGGTGCCCGCCGTCCGCGCGATGGCGAACTGACAGGGCAGCCCCATCTCGTCTTCCAGGAAGCGGCGCACACCGCGCGCGTAGGTCTCCCCGGCAACGATCCCGAAACTGGCGGTGCCAAAGAAATCCTGCGTCACCGACCGCCAGAGGTCCCACACCGGCTTGATGGTGGTGTGCTTCTCCCGCGCGATGAACGGCTCCGGATCCAGACCCAGGACCTCGCCCAGCGCCCGCAGGAACTTGGTGGTCGCATGCAGCCCAATGGGCGCCTGCAGGTATGGCACGTCCAGGGACTCGCAGAGCTGCCGGCCCACCTCGCGGTACAGACAAACGTTGGCCTCGCCGTCCACCAGCCGGCCCACGTCGGCCAGCGACACGCCCAGCGGGAACACAAGGTTCACCTCGGCGCCGATCCCCTCAACCAGCCGGCGCACCTCGGCAAGGTCCGACCAGGTGTTGAACAGGCCATGCATGGCGCCAATGATGTTGACGCGCGGCGTGTCGCCCTCGGCACGGCGCCGCCGCTTGGGCATCCGGCCCTTGACCAGGCCGAACTCCTTCCACAACCAAGTCAGCGCCCGGTCGGCGGCCTGCCACTGGTCCTCGTCGATAGTGCGTGGCAGGAACCGGCGCACGTTGGCACCCTCGGGCGTCACCCCTCCGCCGATCATCTCGGCGATGGAACCGGTCACCACCACCGCCGGACGGCCGGGATCCAGCGCCCGGCGGGCCCGCACCATGGCCTGCTCGGTGCCGTGCTGACCCAGTTCCTCCTCGCCCAGTCCGGTCACCACGATGGGCAACTCATGCGGCGGCAGGGCATCGGTATAGTGCAACACCGCCGTCACGGGCAGATTCTCGCAGCCCACCGGTCCATCGATGATCACCTGCAGGTCGCTGACGGCCGTGAAGGCGTAGACCGCCCCCCAGTAGCCACCCGCGCGATCGTGATCGAGAACAAGCATCAGCCGCCCCCCCCACGATCGTCGCCGCCCGTCTCGGGCGCGCGGTCCCAGATACCGGCGGTATCGCCGGTCCCGACGCCGGAGAAGAAGGCCCGCATGGTGTCAAAGCGATCCTTGTTGCCGGCGGCGGCATTGATCACCTGCGCCAGCGAGCCCGCCCCAGCCGGCCCCATCAAGGGTCGGGCGGAAATCAGGTTGGTGAAGTAAAGCGCCGGAATGGCCTTTTGCTTGGCGTGCTGCACCACCGGCGTTGTGCCGATGGCCACATCCGGGGTGAAGGCATCGACGGCCTGAAGGTCCCGTTCCAGCGACGCGCGGAACTCGACATGCACACCCCGCGCGGTCAGCCAGGCGGCGTCATCCGCCGACCAGGCGGTGGCGGGCGTGGCGGTGCCCACGTAGGGCACCTCGGCGCCGCTCTCGATCAGCAACCGCGCCACCAGCAGCTCCGACCCTTCATAGCCCGACACCGTCACGCGATGCCGGATCGGCGTGGCGGCCAGGGCACCCTGAATCGCCGGCAGAACGCGGGCCTTGGCGGCATCCACCGCGTCGGCGGCCACGTTGGCGGCCTTGCCCACCGCCTCCAGCCAGGCCGCCGTGCCCTCCACGCCCACCGGCGCCGAGCCGACCACCGGTCGACCCGCCAGTTCCAGTTCACGCACGCACGCCGTGTAGAACGGGTGGATGGCGGCGCCAACGGCGCAGTCCAGCGCCGCGTACAGCTCGCGCCACTCCCGGGTCGGCACCACCGGACCCGTGGCCAGGCCCAAAGGCTCCAGCATGTGAGCGATGCCCATGGGATCGGCCGGGAACATCTCGCCCATCAGGGTGACCGTCGGCCTCTCGGCCGGCCCGCCACGCGGCGCCATGACCGGCCCCTGCTCGGCCTCGGCGCGGGCGTAGGCCAGCATGGCGCCCGACAAAACGTCCTTGGCCTCGGCATGGGTCGGCACACCAAAGCCCGGAACGTCGATTCCGATGATGCGCACGCCGTTGATGTCGCGCGGCAACAAACGCAGCGGCACACCCGAGGCCGAGGGCACACACAGATTCGTGACGACGATGGCGTCCAGCTTGTCCGGATCGGCCATGTCGTGCACGGCCTCGCGGAGATCCTCGAACAACCGTCCGGTGACAAGGGTTTCGGAGTCGAAGGGCACGTAGCCGATGGACCGGCGCGCCCCATAGAAGTGCGCCGTGAAACTGAGGCCATACACGCAGCATGCCGAGCCCGTCAGGATCGTCGCGGTGCGGCGCATGCGCAGGCCCACACGCAACGACCCAAAGGCCGGACACATGGTCTGCGGGCGATCGTGCGGCCCGGCCGGATAGTCCCGCGCCAGCCGCTCCAGAACCTCTGTCGCACCGGCCATGGCCGCCGCCCGCGCCCGCTCGTCGCCGCCGGCATGGCAGCCCGACGAGGTCGCGTCCACGGAGTCCGCCTCGTCGGGGACATCCGCGCCGCGCTCGGCGTCAAGGGGAGGGGCATAGTCGATCATTGAGGTCTGGCCTTGCCTATCCTTATCCACGGGAAATCACGCGGTCTCGTACACGACCTCGAGCGACGTGCGCTCGATCACCTTGCCACCACGCATGTCGCTGGCGGTGGCCGGCTCCAGGATCACGTCGCGCCCCACGTCCTCGGCCTTGAACAGGCCCAACAGCTCATCCTGGGTGAGCGCGTCCGGATGCAGCGGCGGCGCCTCGGCGACATTCTGGGCCAGCGAGGCGAACAGCGGCCCCCACTCGCCATCGGGGCGGCCAACGATCTGATAGTTGGCGCTCTTGCGGCGGATCTCCTCGTTCGCCGGAATGGTTGCCAGGATGGGCACCCCGGCCTTGTTGGCGAACGCCTGCGCCTCGCCGGTGCCGTCATCCTTGTTGATGACCATGCCGGCGACGCCGACATTGCCACCCAACCTGCGGAAGTACTCCACCGCCGAGCACACGTTGTTGACCACGTAGAGCGACTGCAGATCGTTGGAGCCGACCACGATCACCTTCTGGCACATGTCCCGGGCGATGGGCAGGCCAAAGCCGCCGCACACCACGTCACCCAGGAAGTCCAGCAGGACGAAGTCGAAGTCCCACTCGCTAAAGCCCAGCTTATCCAGGATCTCGAAGCCGTGGATGATGCCGCGTCCCCCGCAGCCGCGCCCCACCTCCGGGCCGCCGAGCTCCATGGCGTAGACGCCATCACGCTTGAAGCAGATGTCGGACACATCCACATCCTCACCGGCCAGCTTCTTACGCGCCGAAGTCTCGATGATGGTCGGGCAGGCGCGCCCACCGAACAGCAGTGAGGTGGTGTCGCTCTTGGGGTCGCACCCAATCAGCAGCACCCGGAGCCCCTGGCGGGCCATCATGTAGGACAGATTGGCGAGCGTGAAGCTCTTGCCGATACCGCCCTTGCCGTAAATGGCGATGACCTGCGTCCGCCGCTCGTCGGGCGGGACGTCTGGCCCGATCGCGGCCGCGGCCCGGGGACCGCCGTCGCCGGCGGTTTCGGCCTGGGCCTTTTTCTTCAATGCGTTGGATCCGGAAACGGCGGTCATGCGCGGGCTCTCCAATCCAGAATCATCTTCAAGCACGTCGGATCACCGAAGGCGGCGCGGTAGGCATCCTCGGCCCGGCCCACGGCCTCGCGGTGGGTGATCAGGCCGTCCAACGACAAACGGCCCGAGGTGATCAGGGCG
>JANQGN010000383.1 GCA_028277295.1 Rhodospira sp. | reverse complement strand
AGATAACCTCATCCCGAGCGAGCCCCCGCGTCCATCCGTCAGATGGACGCGGTTCCACACCTTACGGCGACGCGGAGCGTCGCCTGGGCGAGCCGAGGGACCTCCATCGTCTCGCGCGGCCCTGTCCGTTAACCTGGGCTCGTCGCCCTGGTCAGGGTCTGGGCAGCGGATTCAGCAGCGGATTCAGGGGAAAGCGGACCACGGCTCCGTCTTCCGATGGAGAGTCATCGCATCTTTCAGGCGCACTAGAGGGGTTCTTTCGACCATTCATCCATCCGGGTCCGAAGACTTAACCGTCCCCGCGCCTCCGTCCCTTTGTCACGCGGCGGACTGGACCCCATATTGCTCATGTCTGTCCACGCGCGCCGCGCGCATGAACACCCCGCCGGATGCTCCCCTGGTCCCGTCGGCACGGGACCGTCCCCCGCAAACTCCATCATGGTGAGGATCATGTCGATCTGGACCCTCGACGATGTCCCTTGGGATGCGTTCGACCCCACGCGCGTGGATGGCGAACTGCTGCGCATCATCAAGGCCGCCGCCCTGACGGAGCGCAACAGCGCCCACTACGCCCGCTATCTGCGCAACGTGTTCCGCGACGATCCGGTTTTCGGGACCCAGGTCGACCAGTGGGCGGTGGAGGAAGCCCGCCACGGCGACGCCTTGGGCCGCTGGGCCGAGCTGGCGGACCCTGGCTTCGACTTTCGGGCCACCTTCCAGCGCTTCGTCGAGGGCTACGTGATCCCCACCGATGTCGAGCACTCCGTGCGTGGATCCCGCACCGGCGAGATGGTCGCCCGCTGCATCGTCGAGACCGGCACCAGCAGTTTCTACTCCGCGCTCCGCGACGCCGTCGAGGAGCCGGTGCTCAAGGACATCTGCCGGCGCATCGCCGGAGACGAGTTCCGCCATTACAAGCTGTTCTACACCACGCTCCAGCGCACGTTAGCCGCCGAGAACGTGTCCCGCGCCCGCCGGGTGCTGGTGGCCGTGTCACGCATGCGGGAAAGCGAGGACGACGAGCTTGCCTTCGCCTACCACTGCGCCAACACGCCAGAGCACCCCTACGACCGCGCCACCAGCGCCCGCGCGTACGCCGCGCGGGCTTTCTCGCGCTACCAGCTGTCGCATGTGGAGCGCGGCGGCGCCATGGCGCTCAAGGCCGCCGGCCTGGACCCGCGGGGCTGGCTGGGACGCCTGGCCACCGGCGCCCTGTGGCGCTACCTGCGCTTTCGTCTGTGGCGCATGGCCGACGAGGTGCGCGCGGCCACCCCCCCGGACGGCCGCGCGGCCGAAGCGTGAGCGCCCACCGGTCCCGCCGTCACCGCCCGTCCAGCACCCAGTCATAGACCACCCAGGCGGTGCGCTTGCCCAGGCGGTCATAGAGCGCCTGGGCACTGGTGTTGGCGGCGTCCGTCCGCCAGTACAGTTTCGCCCAGCCGGCCTGACGACCGAAGGCCGCGCAGGCCCTCATCAGGGCGTCGGCCACCCCGCAGCGGCGCGCCTCGGGGTGCACGAAGAGGTCCTCCAGATAGCCCACCGGTGCGATGGACCAGGTCCCCGGATGCTCCAGCAGGGTGGCGAAGCCTACCACCCGGCCTTGGTCCGCCGGCGCGCGGCTTTCCGCCACCAGGCAGCGCAGCGCCGGAAACGCCGTGTCCAGGCAGCGCCGCCAGGTCTCGGCGGTCACGTCGTCGCCCACGGCCGCCCCATAGAAGTCGCAGTAGCCGCGCCACAAGTCCCGCCAGGCGGGCCAATCCTCGGTCTGGGCCATGCGCACCAACGGGAGGGGACAGGGGTTGGGATCATGCATTACGCAACACCTCGAACACCGTGGACACGCAAGCACTCCCTTGGTCAGGGTGGCCCGCCGCCATCGGACCTGCCCATCAGGATCACCACGGCGGAGAGGTTGTCGGGCGCCCCGGCCTCCAGCACCGCCTGATGAAGGCCCTCAAGGATGGCCCGCACCCGGATGCAGTCATCCGTGCCGGTCGCCAACCCCTCGACCATCAAGGACGCCACGGCGCCCTCGGACAGCACCCCGCAGACCCCGTCGCTGCACAGCAGGAACAGGTCGCCGGGCCGCACGGGATCACGGGTCTGTTCAAGCAACAGATCGTCCAACGCCCCCACGGCGCGGGTCAGGGCATGGCGGGCCGGATGCGCCGCCGCTGCCTCGGGTGTCAGATAGCCGGCCTCCATCATGTCCTGGACGACCGTATGGTCCCGGGTGAGCCGCTCCAGGACCCCGGCGCGCAAGCGGTAGGCCCGACTGTCCCCCGCCCAGAGGCACAAGGCGTGCCGATCACGCACCAGAAGGGCCACGACGGTCGAGCCCGGCGGGCGTTGGTGTCCCGAGTGCGCCGCACGCGCCAGCAGATGCGCGTGGGTCTCGCCGAGCGCCTTTCCGCAGGCTTGCAGAAAGGCGCGGGGCGTGGACGGGGGGCCGTCGGCCACGGCCGCCAGCCCATCCACCACCGCCTGGCTGGCCAGGCGGCCATCGGTGTGCCCGCCCATGCCGTCGGCCACCACCCACAGGCCCATGTCCGGGCGGTCCAGGACGGCGTCCTGATTCTCGACGCGCATCAGACCCACGTCGGTGAACGCGGCCGAGGTCACCGGTAGCCCCAGATCCATAACGCCGCCAACCCGATCCCCGTGGTCCTCGGCATCATCCTCGGCTTCATGCCCCGTCGCATCGTCGCGGTTGTTGTCGGCGGCCACGTCACTCTCCCCGAACGTCAATCCTCACAACACATCGGGACACCGGAACCGCCGCAGCGGCGCCAGGTCGAAGGGATCGGGACCACCGCCGGTGCGCAGGGCATAGACCACCCGGCGCGGGCCGACGGCGAAAAAGGCGAAGTACAGATCGTCGCGTCCGTCCGCTGGCGCCACCTCGGCCCAGTCGAGCAAACGATAGAACGCCCAGGGCCCGTCCGTTGTCAGGGTGGAGCGACCGGCGGCATCGGGCAAGCCGGGACCGAGGCTGAGGCTGGCGCGCGGTGTCTCGGCCGGCCACTGCATGGGCACGCTCTGGACCGGGCCATGCTGATAGACCAGCGTCTGTCCCTG
>JANQGN010000705.1 GCA_028277295.1 Rhodospira sp. | reverse complement strand
GGACTCCAGCCCGGCTTCAGCCCGGAAAACGGCCGGGAAGTCCAGGTCCACGCCCGCCTCCACCAGCGACGTGGCGATGACCCGGCACGGGTGGCCGTCCTTCAAGGCCGAGCGGATCGTTTGCAAAATCTCCTGACGGTCGGCGGCCACCTGCCGGGTCGTCAGATGAACTGCGCCCTCCAGGCCCTCGGCCCGGCCGGCCTGGAAAAGGGCCAGGGCATGGGCGCGGCTGTTGACGATCACCAGCCCCTGGGATCGGTCCGCGAGGGCCGCCAGAAGCGCCCGGTCGTCCATGACCCCGCCCTGGCGGATGGTGGTGCGCGCCAGGGCTGCTTGCAGGGCGTCCGGGTCCGGGGCCAACTCCCGCACCCCGTCCAAACCGTTCTTGAACCGGTCGGCGCGCAGGGCCGGCTGGGTGGCGGTGCACAGGACGATGGAACAGCGGTGATTCCGGGCGAGTTCATCCAGGGCCGCCACGCAGGGGCGGAGGACGTGCAAGGGGATCGTCTGGGCCTCGTCCAGGATGATGACGCTGCGAGCGATGTTGTGAAGCTTGCGACACCGCGACGGGCGATGGGAAAACAGGCTTTCGAAGAACTGGACGTTGGTGGTGACGACGACAGGCGCGTCCCAGTCTTCCATCGCGCGCCGCAGCTTGTCGGCCCCGTCCCGTTCGGAGAGGGTCTCCTCTTCGAGCGAGGCGTGATGCTCCAGCACCACCTCGGCGCCCAAGGCCCGGCGAAACGTCTCCGCCGTCTGGTCGATGATGGAGGTAAAGGGGATCGCGTAGATCACCCGGTCCAGCCCGTGGGCGCGGGCGTGCTCCAGGGCAAAGGCCAGGGACGTCAGCGTCTTTCCGCCACCCGTGGGCACGGTGAGGGAAAACAGGCCCGTGGGCTGGCTGGCCTGGGCCCGCGCGTGCGCCAGGACGCGGGCGCGCAGGCGATTGACGGGCGTATCGGGGGGCTTCAGGCGGTTCAGGTAGGTCTCAAGGCGTGACAGGAGATCCTCGGGGCCTTCTGAACATCCCCGGTCCACCGTTTCTCCGCGTGACCGGGCGTAGAACGCCTCGGTGTCCAGATAGTCCGCGTCCACCAGGCACGAGAACAGGAAGCGGGTGAGCATGGACAACTGGAAGCCGGGCCATGCTCGATGGGGCCGCAGGTGTGCCGGCGCCGTCGGCGACGGGCGCGGCCCAAGCTCGTCCTGCCATTGCGCCGCCGGCTTGGGGACGCTCTTGCTCAAGCGCGCCTCCAGGCTGGCGTCATCCGGACCGTGCCGGTTCGCCAGTCCCGCGTGATGGCCGGCGATGACATAGGCCAGCATGTCGGCCGCCAAGGGCGCCTCTTTCTGATAGACGCCATGCGCCCACTGGGCGCCGGCGGTGGCGTGATCCACGGGGGCGCCACCCTCCAGCCGCGTCTGGAAGCCTGGCGTGTATTTGCCAAGGTCGTGGAGCAATCCGGCCAGCGCGGCCATGTCTCCGAGCCCGAGTTTGTCCCCGCGTTGTCTCGCGAGGCCGGCGACGCCTGTAAGATGCTCGTCAAGCGCTTGCCAGTATTCTTTTGCTTTGTCTGGGAGTGAATGGGCGAAGAACCGACTCATGACGGGCTGTGCCTCTTCTTGTTCTCGACGCGGCGTCGCGCCTCATGGGACAAAAAACAAGCGGCGATGAGTGTCTCCTCATCGCCGCTTATCTTAAGGTACAGAAATCCCCTAGCGGATCTTAATCGGCGCGATGGCGTCCAGTTCGACAACGCTCAGCGACAGGTCGGGCCGGATGGTGAGCCGTTCCCAACGTCCCGCGATGGTCTCGCTGCAATGGCCGATCCAGGTGCCGTCCTCCAGGATCCGGGGCTGCCAGTCGCTGTCCCGCAGGCGTTCGGGGACGAGATAGGGCTCGGACGCCAGGACGCGCCGGTCAGGGGCGCAGCCGATCAGGCTGGCCATCAGGGTGGTGTCGGCGACTTCGGGCCGCGCGGCCTTCAGCATGCGGCCGAAGGCCGCCCAGGAGGAATCGGTGCGGAAGGACGCGCCGTCCGCCGCCACGAAATAGGGGGCGGTTCGGGAGGGCAGGCGGCCCCGGCTGCGCCACACCTCGATGTGGCCGCCAGGAAGCGGGATGGTGCGGCTCAACACGACCGGCCGCCGCAGGTGACGCGCCGCCGCCGCCTCGATGTCCGTCCGCTGTTCCGCCATGCGCCAGGACCGTCAGAACTTGTAAAGGTTGTCCAGCCAGTTCACGGCCGCCTGCAACCCCTGCTGCGTTCTCACGGTAGCATATTCCGACAGATCGGTCCGCCCGATCGCCTGGGCGAAGCTGGCCTCGCGGGTGAAGGCGCGCATCTCCAGCATGCGGTCGGACTTGGAGGCGAACAACCCGGCCACGTCGTCCAGCAGGTGCTGCCCCTCGTGCACCACGGTGATGGCCGCCTCGGCGATGTCCGACTTGTTGCCGAAGGCGTAGGCGGAATCCAGGTACAGGATCGGGGCGCCGCCGCGGCTGGTGGCGCCGGTGTACAGCCCCGCCGTTCCGGACTCCAGGCGGCGGAAGTGGATGGCCACCGAGCCGTTGCGGATCTCCTGGGCCAGTTGGCGCGAGGCCGCGTCGCCGCTGTCGAGCACCTGAACGATGTCGTCCTTGGCGCGCCGCGAGACGGATCGGGTGATGCGGGGTGGCGTGCCGGAGGCGGTGGTCGACATGGCGCGCCGCGCCGCGCCCGAGCGGGCGCCGTCGCCGACCCGGGCGGCCGTGCCCACCACCTCGTCGCCGTGGCGCATCATCGCGCCGCCCACGTCGCCGACAACATCGGCGGCGTTGACCGCGCGGCGGCCGAACTTGCCGGCGGTGGCCGCCCAGCCGGCGAAGGGGATCATGGCCGCGAAGCTGAGCGCCGCGCCCGCGTAGTCGCCCCGCGCCAGGCTGATCAGGCCGTTGATGCCGTCGGCGATCTCGCCCAGCCCGGGGATCAGGCCGACGATGTCCAGGCCGACCTGAACCACGTCCAGGGCGGTGTCGACCCAGCCGAGCCATTCGGGCAGTTCGTGTTCGCCCACGCCGCCCTTGAGGCCGCGCCGGCCATCGGTGTTGCGGGGATCGCCCGCGCCGCTCCCCTGGCCGCCAGGGCCATTGCCCGCCGCGCCCTGGCCGGAGCCCTGGCCGTCCGAGGCGCCGCCCGTGCCGCCCTGGCCGGTTGGCCGCGCGTCCTGGGATTCGCCGGCCGCGCCGCCGCCGCGGGCGTCGCCGGAGCGGTTGACCGCGCTGGGGTCGGTGGTGAACTCGGCGCCCTCGGGGATCTCGTCGGCGGGGACGTATTCGTCGCCCGGGGTGTAGGGAACGCCATCCTCGCCGACCGGGGCGTCCGGGGGCGGGGCGGGAGCGTCGGGGTTGCCGCCGCCGGACTGCTGGCCGCCCTGGCCGCCCTGTCCACCCTGGCCCCCCTGGGTGCCGGTGCCATCCGACCCGGGTGGACCGGTGCCGCCGGGCTCGGTGCCCCGGGCGTTCGGATTGGTGCCGTTGCCGCCCGGGGTGGTTCCGGTTCCGCCGGGCGTCGTGCCCGTGCCGCCCGGCGTGGTCCCGGCTCCGCCGGGTGTCGTGCCCGTGCCGCCCGGCGTGGTGCCGGTGCCATGTCCTGATCCCGTGCCGGGGCCGCTGCCGGGACCGGTGCCATTGCCCGGCCCGGTGCCGTCCCCGGGGTTGGCCGAGGGCTCGCCGTCGTCCGGACCGCCCCCGCCGGGGCCCGTGCCCTGCTGTCCGGCGCCGGGACCGGTGCCCTGGTCGCCGGTCCCGCCGCTGCCCTGGGTATCCTGGCCGCTGGTGTCCCCATCGGCGTCGCCGTCCTGGGTGCCCCCGTCCTGGGTGCCCCCGTCGCCCGAGCCCCCATCCCCGGTTCCTGTTGCGTTGATCTGGTCGATGCGGCGCTGCGCTTCGTCCCGCAACTCCTGTTCCGAGGTATCGGTGGGGTTGTCGCGGTGGGCCTCGAAGCGGCGCTGGATCTCGGGATCGTACACGTAGATCGGCAGGTCGCGCTCGCGCGCCGCCTGGACCAGTTCGGCGAAGGATCCGACCTGGACGAACTCCTTGGACTCGGGATCAATCACCAGGGAATAGCCGCTGGCGCGGTTATCCTCGGTCTGCAGGTTGGGGGGCAACTGATCGAAGCGGATGAACCGCACCGTCACGCCCTCGGAGCGCAGGCCGGTCCTGTCGACGAAGCGGACCGGGTTGTTGCGGGCGTAGCGGTACAGGTTCAGCCCGTCGACGGGACCGCCGGGGTCGGGACTGACCCAGTTGCCGATGAACGGGGCGTAGTGCCGATGTTCGAAGCAGTAGAGGCCGGTGGCGTCGTCGCGCAACCCCCCGGCGAAGCGGTTCTCCTTCAGCGTCACCTCGCGGCGATCATCGCCGGCCAGGAAGGCGGTACCGCCGTAGGGGAAGAACTCCTCGTAGGTGGCGACGCCGCCGGTCTCGTTCAGCTCCAGGGCGACCGAGCCCAGGTGATCGCTCAGTTGATAGCGCAGGCGCTTGGCGGCGATGTCATCGGTCTCGCGGGCGGTGGTGTCGACCCGCCAGTGATGCAGTCGGGCGAGTGTCAGGCCGGCGGCGGCGATCTCCACCGTCGCGCGGTCGAGGACCGGCGGAGCACCCGCCCGGCCCACGCGGCGGATGGTGCAGCCGGGCAGGAAGCGGGTGTCGGCCAGGTCCATCTGCCCGCCCACCAGCCGCTCGACCACCCGGCGCTCGCGGATGCCGCCGGCCCCATAGAGGTTCACCTCGGCGTCGTCCAGGCCCGGACCGCCCCGGTCGATCAGCACGGCGCGCGCCAGCCGGCCTTGCCAGGTCCACGTCATGGACCGCAGGTGCGGCAGCCGCGTGACGTTGCCCGTCGCGTCGAACCAGGTTTCGGGGGCGGCGACGGGCGCGCCGCCCAGGTCTGTCGCCGGCAGGGAGCGGTTGGCGGTCGCCGACACCCAGATATCCCGGGTCCAGGTCAGGGTGTCGCCCACATGGCGGATGCGGGTGAGGTTACCGCCGTCGTCGTAGCTGTAGGTCCGCGTATAGCGGTCGATCTCCGCGCCGTTGTTCAGGGTGATATGGCGTGTGCCCTTGGTGGCCGCGCCGGTGCCGAGCCCGTTCGCGTAGTCGCCCAGTTGCAGCGCCCGGTGTACCCGGCCCTCGGCCTGGACAAGCCGATAGAGCGGATCGTGGGTGTAGCGCCAGGTGGCCGGCACCGCGAGGCCACGGATGGCGGCGCCGGGGGCGCCGGGGGCCTGCGCGCGATCCTCGATCCACACCGGATTGCCCTCGGGATCGAAGCTGTAGCGCAGGTCCTGCAACAGCCGGCCGCCGGGACCCTCGGCCAGGATCCGCGCCGCGCGGTGGGTGTCGGGATCATAGGTCCGCGTCAGGCTCACGCCGTTGCCCAGCTCGGCCCCGGTCAGGAGGCCGCGGGCATCGTAGGCGAAGCCGGCGCCCACGGTGTGATCGGTGAGCACCCCGTCGGCGGTGGTCACGGCGACGCGCGAGACCTCGCCCTGAATGCCGTAGGTCACGTCCAGCGCCGTGCCGTCGGCGGTGGTGAACCGGGTGACGCGGCCGAGGGCGTCGATGCGGCGCCGGGTGGTGAAGGTCTCTCCCTCCAGCGCGGGGGCGGCGGCCCAGTCCGGCGCGGCGCGGTGGTCGGCCAGGAAGCGGCGGGTTTCCTCCAGCACCTCGCCGCCTGGTTCGGCGCGCAGCATGTCGCGGCGGCCGCAGCCGTCCTCGACGACGGCGACCCGGTCCATGAGGTTGCGCGCGGGGGCGTTGGCCACGGCGGGGTCATCGCCATAGGTGATTCGCTCCACCAGGCGCGGCACGGCGGCGCCCTCGACGGCGGTAATGGTCATCGCGCGGGACATGGCGTCGTAGCCATGAATCACCACCGTGCCGCGCGCGTCGCGGTGACGGGAGGGCTGGCCGTCCCAGCGCAGGATCTGGCGGGTCTCGCCGCTGTCCGGGGCGGTGACGACGATCTCGCGCCCGGCCATGTCGATGCGCGCCTGGCGGGCGAGGCCGCGCGGGTCGGTGATGGTCTGGGTCCCGGTGGCCGGGTCGAGGGTGGTGCGGGTCTCCAGCCGCGCGCCGCCGGCGCCGGTCTCCACCGTCAGGATGGCCGCGCGGGCGGCGTCGAGGTGCGCCTCGGCGGGGGTGTCGGCGTGGGCGCGGGCCTGGTCCAGGGCCATGCGCTGGGGATCGCTGGGCGCCAGGGCGCCGCGCGTGGCTTCGTAGGCGGTGCCGGTGACGGCGTCGTTGCGGTCCCAACTGCGCGTGCGCCACGCCTCATACGCGACACGGGCCTCGGTGCCATCGGGGAAGTACGTACGCACCACCCGCGACAGAACGTCGTAATGCCGCCGCTCGGACACGCCCAGCCGGCGCAGCGGCTCGTCATCCTCATAGGCGGGCGAGGGCGAGAAGAACGGCTGGTAGGCGGCCAGCATCAGGCCGTTGGGCGACAGCGCGGCGAAGCCGGTGCTGAGCCAG
>JANQGN010000695.1 GCA_028277295.1 Rhodospira sp. | reverse complement strand
AGCCCTTGCCGAAGGCTCGCTCGATCTGGCTGACGGCGGCGTCCAGCGCCTTCTGCTTGTCCATGGTGTCCCTGTCCACGAGGCGGAGCGCGCTTTGCGACATGATGATGCTCCCTTATTCCACAGGGGTCGGGCGCGGCGCAAGCGATGCGCCGGAGCCGGGCCGGACGCCGCCGTCGGGTCGCGCGAGGGCGGCGGCCCGACCCGCGCTACTGTACAGGGTTTGTTCTGGTCCGCAAGGCGGAAAAGAACATAAAACGAACATATGCGGATCGATCAGCGATCAACCACATCCGACGAAGGGTTGCGTGCGCCGCGCCGCCGGTCATAATCAGACCCTGGTCATAACCCAGACGGTCTCAATGAGGCTGTCCTTCAACCCAACGTCGGAGACGCGCCGTCCATGAGCCTGGCCAAACCCATTCCCACCACCGTCGTCACCGGCTTCCTGGGCGCCGGCAAGACCACCTTGATCCGTCATCTGATGGAGAATGCCGGCGGGCGGCGGATCGCGCTGATCATCAACGAATTCGGTGACGTGGGCATGGACCGGGATATCCTGTCGGCCTGCGGCATCGCCGGCTGCGGGGAGGACGACATCGTCGAACTGGCCAACGGCTGCCTGTGCTGCACCGTGGCCGACGAGTTCCTGCCCACCATGGAGGCCTTGCTCCACCGCGCCGAGCCGCCCGATCACATCGTCATCGAGACCTCCGGCCTGGCGCTGCCCAAGCCGCTGGTGCGCGCGTTCACCTGGCCAGAGGTGCGGTCCCGGGTGACCGTCGACGGCGTGCTGGCGGTGATCGACGGGCCGGCGGTCCAGGCGGGCCTGTTCGCCGACGATCCCCAGGCGGTGCAGGCGCCCAGGGCCGCCGATGCCGCCCTGGACCACGACAATCCGCTGGAGGAGGTTTTCACCGACCAGCTGCTGTGTGCAGACCTGGTGATCGTTAACAAGGCCGACTTGCTGGACGAGGCTGGCCGCGCGACGGTCGAGGACCAGGTGCGCGCCGCGGCCCGGCCGGGTGCCGCGGTGGTCACGGCCAGCGAGGGACGCATCGACCCGGCGGTGATGCTCGGCCTGGGCATGGCCGCCGAGACCGACCTGGATGCCCGGCCGTCGCACCACGACTCGACCACCGACCATGACCATGACGACTTCGCCAGCACCGTCGCCACGCTGCCGCCGGTGCCGGCGGGGCTGGCCAGCGCCGGCCCGCAGGCGGTGGCCGACGCGCTGGCGCCGGTCTTGAAGGCGCACGGCGCCCTGCGGGTGAAAGGGGCGCTGGAGGTGCCCGGCAAGCCCATGCGCCTGGTGGTGCAGGGGGTCGGGCCGCGCGTGCAGGCCTATTACGACCGACCCTGGCGGGAGGCCGAGGCGCGCGCCGGGCGCCTCGTCGTCATCGGCCTGAAAGGGTTCGACGCCGCCGCCGTCTCCGCGGGCCTCGCGGCCACGCTGGCGGCCGCCGGCCCCTGACTTGCGTATCCGAGTCGATGCGCGCGGGGCATCGATCAGCGGGGACATCGATCAACAGAGGGGGACGGCCGACAGGGGGACAGGAGGGGTGACCCCATGGACATGAGGAACGAGAACCAGCCGTCTTATGTGTGGCTTCATCGGCAGGGCGAACTGGCCCGCCGCGCCCAGGCGGCGGTCGCCCGTTTGTCGGCGTGCGATCTGTGTCCGCACGCCTGTTTCATCGACCGCACCGCCGGTGATGCCGGGGCGCTGGCGGCCGGCACCGTCTGTCGCACCGGCCGCCATGCGCGGGTGGCGGCGGTTCGGCCAGGCTTCGCCGAGGAACGGGTGGTGGTCGGCGAGGCCGGCTCTGGTGACATCGTGTTCGCCTGGTGCAACATGCGCTGTCTCTACTGCGAGAACGCCGACGCCAGCCTGCAGGGCCGAGGCGAGCTTATGACCGCGCGCGCCCTGGCCGACGCCATGCTGGACCTGCAACACGCCGGCTGCCCCAACATCAACCTGGTGGGTCCCAGCCATGTGGTGGCGCAGATCCTGGAGGCCCTGGTGCTGGCGGTCGACGACGGCCTGACCCTGCCCCTGATCCACAACAGCGGGGGCTATGACTCGGTCGATGCGCTGAGGATGCTGGACGGCGTCGTCGACATCTACACCCCCGACGCCAAGTATGCCGACGACGGCCTGGCCCGGCGCTGTTCGCGGGTGCGCGACTACGTGTCCGTCAACCGCGCGGCCGTGACCGAGATGATCCGCCAGGTGGGGCCCTTGCGACTCGACCCCGATACTGGCCTGGCGCGGCGGGGCGTCTTGCTGCGCCACCTGGTGCTGCCGGGTGATGCCGGGGGTGTGCGCGCGGTCCTGGAGGACATGCGCGCGCGCGGAGGCCCGGGGATGACCGTGGCCATCCTCGATACCTATCACCCGGCCCACCACGCCGACCGCATGCCGGACCTGGCCATGCCCATCGATCCCGCCATGGTGGCCGAGGCCCGCGCCCACGCCCATGATCTGGGGTTGGAGGTGGTGGGTCTCGGCCGATGACGGGCCGATGACGGGCCGGCGAGGGGACACGGCGGGCGCCGCCGCGCCAGGTGCCCGTGGTCCGAGGGAACATCCCAACCTTGGCGTACCTTCGCCTTCCGTTACCGCCTGTGTGGGCGTAGTCTGGTGAGACCAACTTGCCTCGGCCCTGGAGTGCCGCGCGATGGACTCGCCGCAAACCCCTGACATGATGGACCGCTCGTCCGGTGGCGGCGATCGTCGGCGCGTGAGCCGCCAGATCCTGCCCGTCTCGGGACGCTGGACGGCCGACGGGCGATGGGTGCATGTGCTGGTGGAGAACATTTCGCCGCTCGGCGCGGCGCTGAGCACGGTGGTGCCGCTGGCTGAGGGCGATCGTGGGATCCTGTCCCTGGAGGGTCTGGGCGTGCCCATGTCCAGCCGCGTATGCTGGTCGACCGGCGCCATTGCCGGTGTGTGCTTTGATCTGGACGCCGCCGGCGCCGCCGCCCTTTCGGCGCATATCGACCGTCACGCCGCCAAGGCCCGGATCCTGATGCCCTGGGCGCCTGGGCCGGTCAACAGGCCCTAGTCCGGAGCCGCGTCGTGGACCGCGCCCCGGCCTCGCGTTCCCCCGCCCTCGATGCCCCATCGCCGGGCGTGGCCGGATATCGCGAAACCATCCGCCCGGCCGCCGAGTCAAGCCGTCGCCGGCGATGCGCTGGTGACGACGTCATGCTGGCCGTGGCCAAGCATTTCGTGCGCGATCCGCTGGGGGTGGCGACGCGCCTCGCGCTGGCCGAGGTGGGCCGGGTCCTGGGGGTG
>JANQGN010000609.1 GCA_028277295.1 Rhodospira sp. | reverse complement strand
TAGCCACTGGCATTTCTTGATTCTCCCAGACGAATCAGTCGCTTCAGAGAATCACAACCGTACCGAACAGGGCAAGCCCCCGTCAGAGTCATCAGTTCTGGCCGTTGGTATTACTTTTTGTTTTCAAGGGACGTGTGCGCCGCCCTCCTGATAATGGAGGCAGGCCGCGTCCCTTTTCTCTTGTAGGGAGAGAACGGCTCGTGTATTTCGGCGAGAAGATACACGAGCCTAGAGGGTGGTTGCGGGGAGAGGATTTGAACCTCTGACCTTCAGGTTATGAGTTCTGCGAATACTTCCACGACGACTTACCCGTATATGCGACAACGCACGATAAAGCCCTGTTTCCGGCTTCTTTTTCGATTTTGTGCTTGCCACTCATTTACGCCCTTGATACCCTGAATTTGCTCTCTTTTGTTACCTATACGTTGCCCGTCGGGACCGTCAGGAGAGATGCCTGAAGGTCGCACTGCGCGGGAGGTCGACCATGGCAAGGATCACGAAACGGGTGGTGGACAGCCTGACGCCGGGTCCCCGGGACGTCATCCATTGGGATGATGCGCTACGTGGGTTCGGCGTGCGGGTCTGGCCCACGGGCCGCAAGGTCTATGTGGCCATGACGCGGGTGAAGGGACGCCTGCGCAAGGTCACCATCGGGTCGCACGGCACCATGACACCGGACCAGGCACGCACCCGCGCACACGAGATCATCTCCGAGGCCAAGGCCGGCCGCGATCCGGTCCGCGACGCCGATCTGGCTCGCAAAGCGCCCACCATGCGCGGGCTCGGCGAGCGCTTTCTGGCCGAGCACGTGGTCGTGCGCTGCAAGCCGTCGACCCAGTCGGAATACAGGCGCGCGGTCGAGTTGTTCATCAACCCGGCTCTCGGGCCGCGCCGCATCACCGACATCGAACGCCGCGACATCGCCGACCTGCACCATTCCCTGCGGCACATCCCCTACCAGGCCAACCGGACGCTCGGCGTGCTGTCGAAGATGTTCAACCTGGCGGAGGTCTGGGGCCTGCGGCCGGACGGCAGCAATCCTTGCCGCCATGTGGGCAAGTACCCGGAGCGCAAGCGCGAGCGGTTCCTGTCGTCCGAAGAGTTCGCCGCCCTCGGGGAAGTCCTCCGCGATGCCGAACGGGATGGGTCGGAAATGCCCTCGGCCATCGCGGCCATCCGCCTGCTGGCCCTGACCGGCTGCCGATTGAACGAGATCATGACCCTGCGCTGGGAGCACGTCGACCTTCGCAACCGGGCGCTACGCCTGCCGGAGTCCAAGACGGGCGCGAAGGTGGTGCATTTCGGGCAGACGGTCGCCGGGGTCCTGAAAGGCATTGAGCGTGTTGACGGAAACCCCTGGGTCATCACCGGCCGGAAGGAAGGGGCGCGACTGACCGACCTGCAGCACCCGTGGCGTCGCATCCGCGCCGGCGCCGGCCTGGATGACGTCCGCCTACACGACCTGCGCCACTCTTTCGCCAGCGGCGCCCTGAGCCTCGGTGAAGGTTTGCCGATGATCGGCAAGCTGCTGGGCCATTCCCAGGTCCAGACCACGGCCCGCTACGCGCACCTCGCCGACGATCCGGTCAAGGCCGCCGCCGGAAAGGTGTCGGACTACGTTGGGGCAGCGATGATAGGAATGCCAAGGGAAATGTGAATAGAAAACTAAAAGAGACGGGATCTGCACTGTGGAACTCTGTCTCGCCGTGAACATCTGGCGCAAATTCTTGGATCAATACTACGCGAATACAGTAGAACCAGCATCCGCAATATATGCAAAAGAGATCGTTTTCCTAAGAGATGCGAGCCTTGTCTCTAAACCGTGCGGCTGTCGCCGGACACGGTGAACATTCGGACCGCTACCCACACTCGGTCTTACTGATTATATCTATCCGGTATGGCACCGTCTCCATCTCACACACGGCGAGCGGTGCGATGGCCGACCTCGACTGCATCCCGTTCCCGGTGGCTCACCCGCTCCATTGGGCGCGGGACACCGGACAGAGCCTTGCCCCCGCAGGATCGGCTGGCCAACGGCATCTTCGCCGCCTACCAGACCATACGGCTCGCGACGCTGCTGATGCTGTCGGCGTACATGGACGACGACGACCGCGACGATTCGCTTGCGGAGAAGATTCGCGGTCTGCGCCTGCTGCACTGGCAGGAGTGGACGCGCATCGCCGATGGCCTGGCCGGCTTCTGGATAGCCCCGGACGTGCCCGACCACATACAGCGCTGACCGATCCCGGCGGTGGTGCGAGGCTGGGCCGATGTCTACTGTCCCAAACTTACCCGCTGTGGGAACAGCAAACGCCCGAAGCCCGCCCCCCACTGGTTGCCCCTGATCGAGGGCCTGTCCGGTCCCAACGGCCGCACCGCCGGCTCCGCCAACGAAGCCCTGTGGGGCCTTCGCAACCGGCGCGCCCACCGACGACGAGACCGACGCGGAGGCCGCGCAGGCCCTGACCGGCCTGGAGGACCCCGTCGCCCTGATTGATGGCGTCAACGAGGCGTGGCTCACTCTGATGGGTCTGCGTCACGCCGCCGAGGTAAAAAAGAGCCGCCACCTGACCGTCGCGCTCGCACGCCTGGCCGGAGCGCTAACGGCAGGGGCGCGGAGGCGAAGACGTGGTTCACCAAGGGCCTTGAGGTGGCCGAGGCGCTGGTCGACCTGGACCCGGGCAACGCGGCCTGAGCGGCGGAATGCGCCCATGCACGACCAAGACTATCGACTCTTGAAGATGTGCGAGAGACACGCCTGTGGCGTATCCGGCAGACTCGAGCCATCCTGGCGCCGTTCCACGAGGCCGGGCGGATGGACAACATGCTCATACAGCAGATATGGGATTGGATTGAAACGCAGTTGCCCCCGGACCGGAAAGGCCCGCCCTCATGACTCCCTCCCGGTTTCCCCGCATCGCCGAGGCCTCCGTTCGGGTCTGTTTTCCGTTCCGGTTCCCCGCCGCGACGGCGGGGCCGGCCATCGCCGCCGATCTGGCCGACATGCGGTTGGCCGAGCTGGCCACCGCCATCCAAGCGGTGCCGGCCGGTCTGCGTGCCCGCATCGCGGCCAAGGCTCCTCAGCCGGTGTGGGCGCCGGCACGGCCCTCTCTCAGCCCCGACATCCACCCCTTCGTCCGGCACGTGTTCGCGCCCGACGGGGAGGCCGCGCCCGCCTGTATCAACGGGGCTCCTGGTTCCGCCGGCTACTGGCTCACCGACCTAGCCGGGCACCTTTTTGACGGCGAACATGGCAAGGCCGGCCCCGGCCTGACCGTGACCCTGGCCGAGACCGCCAGCCGGCGCCTTGCCGGAGACCCCAACCGGACGGACCGGGTGGCGCTGACCGTTCACATCGGCCGGGAAAATCGCACGGTGCTGCACCTGTTCGGCTCCGGTGTCGGGCTGCTGGTGATGGAGATCGTCCCGGCCCCGGACACCCTTGAGACCTGGGGCGCCGAGGGGGTGATGGAGCTGGTCTACGCCCTGGCCCATTTCAGGGACAAGCCGCGCGCCATCTCCTGGGCAGGGGCTCCCGACGCGGGGCCACCCGTCGCGATGCGGGACATCGTTGCCGCTCTGCTGCCCTTCGTCTCCCTGGAGGAAGCCGGGGCGCCGGATGGGGGGCTTGCCCGCACGGCCGTTGACCAGCGGGTGTTCACCTATGCCTGTGTGCGTGTCGATGGCAGTTGCCCGGACAACGAGGCCCACGAGTTCGTCTATCGCCTGGGCAAACGCTACAGCGACGACTACCTGCCGGCCCCATCGACGCTGCGGGAGGGTGTGGTCCGGCCTTTCGAGAACATCTACCACGCCATGCATCTGGAGGGCGGGGCCGTCCTCATCGCCGACATGCCGAGTGACGACGGGCGGACGGTACCGGTGTTCCGCAGCTTCATCCGCGATCAGGTGAAGGAGGCCTACTGGCCGCTCGCCGCCCTGTCGTATGCGGAGCTGATCAAGCTGTTGCACCTGACGGGCGTGGTGTGTCAGGACCGCAATGTCCATACCCCCTCGGATACGGACGTGGAGGAGCTGGACCGCTATCGGCAGGATGTTCTGAACTTCCGCCTGAACTATCGCTTCAGCCAGGTCAGCCGCATCGGCCAGCACAACCAGTGCCACGCCGCCTGGCGCCGGGCGTTCGGCTGCGAGGCCCTGTTGCAGGATGTGGTCCAGGATGTCTCGGATGTCGCGAGCTTCCTGACGTACCGCCTGGCCAAGGAGCGCGCGGCCCGCGAGAAGGAACGCATGCGCCGCGCCGTCTCGCTCGGGTGGTTCAACACCGCCGCCGGCATCGTCTTCGGCCTGGCGCTTGCCCTGACCAGCGTGTTCGGCATGAACCTGACGGAACTCGAGGACATTTCCGTCCGCGACCGCACGTTCGCCCACGCCCTCGGCCTGTTCGCCCTGATCGCCGTGATTGCCCTGTGGGCGCGGTGGTCGATCGAGAAACGGACGCGGGAGCCAGACTGATGGCTCCGGCCCTCCCAACAGGCCGGGCGGCGCCGTTGGGCCGGCACGGAAGGGCGCCATGACGAACAACCCGGCGGCCGGCGCCTCGGTCACCGTCGCGGTGGACCGGCTTGGGGACGGCAGCGACCTGTTGCGGGTCGTGCTGAACCGCGACGGCGGCCCCTGGACCAACGAAACCCTGGTGGCCGACATGACGGCGGCGATCCGGGCGCTGGATCTGGCGGGCGGGCGGCTGTTGCGCGTGACCGGCGCCATGAGCCTGCCCATGGGGTTCGCCGTCGCGCACGCCACGGCCCATCTTTATGGGGCCGTGGCCGTGCACGACCCGAAGCTGTCGGCCGACGTGGTGGCGATCACGCACGACCCATCCCTGCCGCCCGGCACGCTGCTGCGCTGAAAACCCCGCCGCTTTCACGTCCAAACAAACCGACCAGTGTCCTGATCCCCTTCCATGGGGGAGAAGGCCGTCAGCCCCTCGACGTCACGGGGGGATGGGCCGAGGACTCGCGCGGAGTCCTCGGCCCGTTTTGATCTCCTTCCATGGGGGAGAAGGCCGTCAGCTCGACATCGCGCAACGCATCGCCGAAGCGTTTTGATCCCCTTCCATGGGGGGAGAAGGCCGTCAGCCCTACCCTCTGCATCCCCGGGCGGCAAGGGGAAATTTCCGTCGCGTTTCCAAGCGCATCGGCCATGCGCGGCCCACCGTCCGTCCGGACTCGCCCAAATACCGTGACATCGTCCCGCAACATCCTGTTTTTTCTTGACATTTCCGGATTTCCAAGCGACCCTCCCAAGGGTAACCGGTCCAGGGCTTCGAACCACCTCGTGCCGGGGTCTCCCTGCGTTCTCCCGGTCCGCATCGTCGGGGTGCCAACCACTATGGCCGGCCTGTTCGACCGAGTCACGGCCTATGACACGCTTTTCGAGGCGTGGTGCCGCGTGCGCGCCAATCGCGGCAGCGCGGGCGGCGACGGGGAGAGCGTGGCCACCTTCGAGGCCACCGGGGTTCCGGGCCGTCTGCGCCAACTGTCCGAGGAGATGCGCGCCGGCTGCTATCGGCCGGGGCCCCTGCGTCGTCTGACGGTCCGCAAGCCGGACGGCGGCACCCGGCCGCTGGCCATTCCCTGCGTGCGGGACCGCATCGCCCAGACCGCCGCCGCCCTGGCGCTGACGCCGCGGCTGGATCCGGAAATGGAGGACAGCAGCTTCGCCTACCGGGTCGGACGCTCGGCCCTGCGCGCGGTGCGGCGGGTGGAGGCCCTGCGCGCCGCCGGCTACGTCTGGGTCGTGGACGGCGACATCGAACGGTATTTCGAGCGCGTGCCGCACGACCCCCTTGTCGGCGTGCTGGCGCGGTATGTGGACGACGGCGCCCTGCTGGCGCTGGTGCGGCTGTGGCTGCGCGCGGCCATGGCCGGCACGCCGACCCCCGACCACGGATTGCCCCAGGGTTCGCCGCTGTCGCCGCTGCTGTCGAACCTGTACCTGGATGACGTGGACGAGGCGCTGGACGGCCATGGCGTCCGCCTGGTGCGCTTCGCCGACGACTTCGTGATCCTGTGCCGCGACCGGCGGCGGGCGGAGGCGGCCCTGGGACTGGTGGGGACGATGCTGGAGGACCGGGGCCTGCGCCTGCACCCAGACAAGACGCGCATCGTGTCCTTCGACCAGGGATTCCGGTTCCTGGGGCACCTGTTCCTGCGCAGCCTGGTGGTGCGCTCGCCACCCGGGGAGACGGACGACGCCGGTTCGCCGCCCGCCACCGTCCCTCCGGCGGAGGGACCGCCGTCCGACGCGGCCTCCCCCCTGACGCCCGCCGCCGATGCCGCCCTGGCGCTGGCGGCCCCGGACGACGAGGCGGACGAGGCGGAGAAGGAGAGGGCCGGTCCGGACGCGACGCCGGGAGACGCCGGATGGCGGCTGGACGCCCTGACGCTCTATGTGTTCGAGCCCGGCCGGGTGCTGACGGTGCGCAACGAGGCCTTCGCCGTGGAGGAGGCCGGCCGGCCGGTCGCCGTTTTTCCGGGGCGGCGCCTAGCACGCATCGACGTAGGGCCGGACGTGCGGGTCGATCCGGACGCGATGGCCCTGGCGCTGGAGACGCGGGTGCCCATCTGGTTCCTGACCGGGGGCGGCACGCCGCTTGGCCTGCTGGAGCCGCCCGTGCCCGACCGCGCGACGCTGCACCTGGCCCAGGCGGCCCTGGTGCGGGACCCGGCGCGGCGGCGTGATCTGGCGGCGGCCCTGGTCACGACACGGATCCACAATCAGCGCAGCCTGCTGCACCGCATGAACCGGCGGCGGAAATGCGCCGAGATCGCCCCCGCGATCAAGGCGCTGACGCGGCATTGCCGCTCCGCCCGCCGCGACGGGCGTCTGGACATGGGCGGCTTGCGCGGGGTGGAGGGCGCCGCCGGCGCGGTGTTCTGGGCGGCCTATGCCCGCCTGATCGACGCGCCCGGGTGGAGCCTGCCGAAGCGCACGCGGCGCCCGCCCGCCGATGCGGCCAACGCGGTGCTGTCGTTCCTGGCGGCCCTGCTTCTGCGCGAGGTCGGCACGGCGGTTCGCCGGCGCGGCCTGCATCCCGGGTTCGGGGTGCTGCACGAGGGCCGGGACCGCTACGACGCCCTGGTGTTCGACCTGGCCGAGGAGTTCCGCACCACCCTGGTGGAAGGGCTGGCGGCCTACCTCATCAACAACCGGATGATCGACGCGGCCGACTGCGGGCCGCCGGAGCCCGGCGCGCCGCCGCGCATCGGCCCGGCTGCACGAACCGTCCTGATCCGGGAGGTGGAACGCACCCTGGCGCGGCCGCTGCACTCGCCGGCGACCGGGCACACGGTCCCCTGGCGCCGGGTCATCGCCGATCAGGTGGATCTGTTCGCGCGGGCGGCGCTGGCGGGCGCGGACTCCGGTGGGGCCGGCGAGGACGGAGGCGCGGCGACGGCCGCCGTCGTCTACAGGCCCTATCGCCTGGATCACTGAGGGAGAGGGGCAGCGGCATGGCCGATGCGGTGATGCTCACGGTGCTCTGCTACGACATCAGCCGGGCGTCCGTGCGGCGCCGGGTCTCGGCGGTGCTGGAGGTCGAGGGCGTGCGGGTGCAGGAAAGCGTTTTCGAGGCCCGGCTGCCCCGCCGGACCGCCCGCCGGCTGGCGCGCGAGGCCGCCGCGCTGCTGGAGGACGGCGATTCCCTGCGGATCTACGCGATCGGGGCCGACGGGCTGCGCCGCTGCGAGACCTTCGGCTGGGGGCCGCCGGTGCTGGACGGGGCGGCGTACACGCTGCTGTAGGCCGGCGGCCGTCCGGATTGATCCCCTTCCATAGGGGGAGGTCGTCAGCTTACCCTCTGCATCCTCAGGCGGCAAGCGGAAATTATCGCGGCCTTTCCAAGCGCCCCGGTCGGCGCCGCGCCGGAACCCGCCCATGTCGCCGCCGATTCTCCCGTAATCTCACCCATCACACTGATATCGGAAGCATTTTCGGATCTCCAAGCGATACCCAGGCGACCCACGTCATTCCTCCCTCAGAATGGCCGGGTCCTCCGGTGTCTCGGACCACGGACCGGGCTCGGGCAGGGCGTAGCTGGAGAGGTTTTTCTTCACGTTGCCGCCTCCGGCCTTCGCCCCCTTGGCGAGGGCGAAGTGGTTGTTCTGATTTCTCTCCACCCCCAGGATCATCGGCCTGTGCCCGCCCTTGGGCGGCCTGTTGTCCGGATGGGCCAGGCGCGTGAGCAGCACGATCTGTTCGCTGCGCACCCAGGCCTCGGCCTTTCCGGGATGCGGGCCGTCCGCCGAAGTGGCCCAGGCCTCCATTGTTTCGGTGAACCGCCCGACGGCCTTCTTGATCGTCGTCCTGGCGGCGGCGCCGGTTTCCGCGTCCGGCGGTTCGTCCGCCCCGGTCGCCGGATTGCGGCGGACCCAGGCGCCGTCGTCGCGAAGGTCGATGGTCACCTGACCATACCCGTAGGCCTTGCCCATGCCCAGGCCGTGGCGCAGGTGGTCGTCGCCGCCCCAGGTCAGCGCCCAGACCAGCGCCCCCAGCTCCGCCGGCAACAGGTTGTGGAAGTGGAGCGTTCCCTCGAACGCCGTGCCGTCCGGCAGCAGGGTGAGGGTGGTGGCGGAAGCGCTGGTCTCGTCGATCGCGGGATCGGGCGCATCGACGGCACGACGCGCCGGATAGCGTTTCCACCCCCGCAGGCGGGGGGCGTCGCCATCCGCGCCGCCCTTCATGTAGGTGGCGTATATCTCGCCGAGGCTCTGGTTCCTCCCGCGCGCATTGTGGTTCCCGAGCCAGCCCGTGTGACGGTCCGTCGCGGGGCGGTCGTTGTCCAGGCATCGTTGCCGCACGTAGCAGGGATAGTACGACGCCTTCGGGCTGGCCAGGGGCAGGGCGGGGCTCTGCCGCGTCCCGGCCGCCGGCACCGGTGGCACCCGTCGCGCGGTGCCGAAGGACACCCGGCTCTTCAGGCCGTGGCCGGCCTCGTCGGCCACCATGCCGAAGATCAGCGCCGCCAGATCGGGGTTCTTCGGGTCGGGGCGGTGGCCCATACTGGTGTGGTCGATCATGTCCATGACGCCGAAATCATAGGGCAGCTTGAACATCTGCGAGGTGCCGAGGGCGTAAACGCCGCGCTCCGCGGCCGTCCGGGCAGGGTCGTCATCCGGGCCGGCGCCGTCGTCGCCCTGTGTGTCCCTGGGCACCCAGAACACGGGAATGCCGGGCACGCGGGTGCCGGGACCGACCTTCGCTTCCTTCAGTTTCTTCAGCCAGAATCCCCAGGCCGACGGCCGCCTGTTCTGTCCCTGGCCTTCCTCCTCGGACACCGTGGCCAGGAAGCGATCCATGACGTCCTGGTCGACCGGAACGGGCTCGCCGGGGTCCCAGTCGTGAAACACGAACTCGCGCTTCCGGTTGTAGGCCCGACCCGTGACAACGACGAACCCGAGGGTTCCGGGCGCTCCTTGGGGATCGTCGTCCGTCCGCGACGCCTCGAAAACAACGGGCGTGCGGATGAGGCGCATCCTCAAGTCAACATCGGCCGTGTGAGAGGTCTCGTCCGTCCAGCCCGGCACCGTGAACCGGATCAGCATCTTGTCCGCATATGGGATGTCGACCTTATCCAGGGGCTTCAGCAGTCCATTCGCCCCGCCCTCCAGTGCCCCGTACTTTTCTTTGAGATCCGCGCCGGGTTTGAATGTTAACACTCCACTCAGGTGCTGCAGTGTGCACGGCCTTTCGATCTCGTCATAGGGGGTGGACGCGATCCGGCAATACCGCGCCGGCACCAGCATCCAGCATCCTCTCTCGCCGGTCGCTTGATTCTTCCGGTTCGGATCGAAGGACAGGAACCCGGCCCGGGATCGGGGCGTGGCGACGCGCTGGCCGTTCACGTCCTGAGTGACCGTCATCCGGTCCTTGTAGAACTGGCCACCCGGGGTCAGGTCACGCACCGCGAAGCGGTGGTCGTTGACCGGGCTGATGCGGCCGAAGCCGGCGATCTCGACCACGGAGCGGATCATGCCCTTCAGGGTGCTGCCGGGAATGGCGGGGGTGCCATCGGTCAATTGAAACGGCGCGACAACCGTCCCTTCCCCTTTCTTCTCGCGCGCGCCACCTGGAATCACCGGGGTCCGCGCCGTGATGCGGATCGGAATCTGGCCCGACAGGGCGCCGGCCAGCGGGAAATCGTGTGAGACGTGCTGTGCCCAGGGCGGCAGGAAGACCTTTCGCGACAGTGGCACGAAGTTGTAACCGGCATGCACCGGGGTGGAGCCGTCGACGACGGGGCCGTCGATGGTGGCGATCTCCGGCTTGCCAGCCGGGGGCGATCCCTGGGGCGTCCACGGCGGTCGATTGGCGTTGCCCCCCGCCGCAGGTGGTGGCGGGTCCGGAGGCGATGTCCCCTTCGGCGCCAGACCTGCCTGTTGAAGGGCCAGTTGACGCCGCCGCCATTCCTCAGCCGTCAGCATGCTTCCCTCCCCTCCTCAAAACCCCGGAACACGGTCATCACCGGCGCCACCGCGCCGTCGTCGGGCACGTGCCAGTAGGTCCGATACCGCAGGACGCGGCGACCCTTCGACCGATCCTCGTGCGGCCTGTAGCGCCCCAGGGCCGTCTTGTCCGTGGCCCACATCGCTTCGCCACCCCAGGCGCCCGCGACCATCGTCGGCGTCTTGGGCCGGCCATCCCAACCGTTCAGACCCTGCTCGGCGACGGCGTGAACGCGCAGTGTGGCCGCCGTCTCCGCCCGCAGGCGCAGCGAGGCGCCGGCATCGGCGCAATACAGTTCACCCTCTAGGACCCAAGTCTCGTCTGGAACGCCGTCGGGCAACGAAACCGGACCGAACTCGACGACGATCAGGCCGGGGTTCTGCCCCCCCAACGCCAGCCATCCCTGAACCGGACCCATCAATCCGGACAGCCAGGCAACCTCGACCCCGGACCAGGAGGCGCACCAGACCGACACCTGTTCGGGTCTGTCCTTATCGTCGAACACCGCGTCGACATCGGCCTTGGTGATGAGGTCGCTCATGATCCGGCCTCCGCGGGTTCGGGTTGCGACGCGGACGCCTCTATCCAGACGGTCTTGACGACTGTGTCGGTGTCAAACGTGTGATGTCCAGCAAATGTCCCCGCACCCCGGCCGCCACCGGCGCCCAGCGCGAGGCGTCCCGCGCACAGGTCGTCCAGGGCACAGCGGAAGGCCAGGAGCATGTCTTTGAAGGCGGCATCGGGCGGGCGATTCCGTTTCGTGACCTCTTGATCGAGGGCGTCGCGGGCGGCCTCCCGCAGCGGACGCCACCTGAGGCGAAGTCGGAAGTCAGGCGCGTCAGCCTTGGAAACCAACACCTGCTCGTCATAAAGGGCATGGTCGATGGTGCCGCCGGTGAAGCGGTCGAGGCTGTTGCGGGTGATCCTGAGCGGGGTCTGGTTGTGGTCCTCGGGCGTGAACAGGACATCGTCGATGCTGAACAGCCCGGCCGTGGCGGGTTCCCCGCCCTTCTTCTCGCGCGCGGCGCCGAACAGGATACGGGCGACCGGTTCGTCGTCGATGCTTGAGGGGGTGGCCTTGTCCGTGCCGGGGTCGATCACCTGTCCGGTCAGGCGCCGGTAGTGGAAAACGGTGCGGTGCCGCAACGCCCCCTTGACCCCGCTGCCGGCGAGAAGAAGGCGGGGGGTGTCGTCATCCAGCGCACCCGTTTGCCGGCATAGCCTGTCTCCGTTCGTCCCTTCTTCCGTCTCTGGGTCGGTCCAGACGATGACCGGCTCGGTATAGGGTAACAGATCAGGGGGTTTCTGGTTGCCGGCCGCGCCGGGTAGCGGCTCGGCACCGCGCCCCATGCGCCAGATGTCGTCGGGGCGAAGCGTGATCTCAGCCAGGACGTCGCCGCGCCTTATTGATTCCGTTGACGAATCCACCCACTCTTCCATGGGGTTCACGGCGCCTGGATCGGCATGCAATGCCGCCATGGTGGCCCGGTCTTCATGTGTGCATAGGTCGAACGTCCGGATCCGGATCGGATGGCCGGGCGCCAGCACCATCCGCCCCAGGC
This sequence comes from Rhodospira sp., assembly GCA_028277295.1. GTDB lineage: Bacteria > Pseudomonadota > Alphaproteobacteria > Rhodospirillales > Rhodospirillaceae > Rhodospira. Next base: position 9,894 of record JANQGN010000609.1, on the reverse strand, counting down.
CACGCCCGGTGCCGCCGCCCAGCGGAAAGCCTGTGGCGACGATCCTCAGTAGGTCGTCGAACGGGGTCGTGTCCTTTTCCTTTCCCTTATCCGCGTTTTCGGTCCCCTTGCACCCAAAGGCGAGGTCAACCGAGAAGCGCGCGCCTTTGGGCAAGACCGCGCGGTCGTATTTGCCGCGCCCGTCGACCACCCCCCAGGCATTCAGACGCACGCCGTCGCGGGTGGGGGGGCGCGCAGCCATGTCGGTCAGGTACCGCTGCAACAGGCGGTCTTGCGACTGCTGGTCGTCCAGAAGTCCGTCGACCGGCTCGCCCTTGCCGTCCAGGATGCGCCCCCAGCCGACCTCCAGGTCGGAGGCCTCTCCCGTATCCCCACGCACAAATCCGAACAGCTTTTCGGCTGCCTTCTCTCCGTGTTGCTGGGTGTAGAGGCTCCGAAGGGCGCCCCGCAGGGAACTGCCGGGGATCGCCGGCAGGCCGTTGGCATCGCGCACCAGCGCGGTGTCGAACGTGTCGGACGACACACCCGTGGTGATGGACAGGGGGGTTTCCGCCTCCAGCACGATGCGAGCGAGGCGCAGGTGGGTCCGGCCGCGCTTCATGGGACATCCTCCCCGCGATCACCGCGCGATCGGTCGGCGTTTCGGTCCAACGCCTCGCGCGCGACATCGGCGGCGAGGCGGAGGAAGATCAGCAACGCGCGGCGATTCAGTTGATTGGTTGGTGCACCGTTGACGTCCTGGAAAAAGGCGCCCTTGAACCAGCTTACGAAATCGTCCCCCTGCCCGTGGGCAAAGGCACATCCCCAGTCCTGCTTGCCCTTCGGGGCGCACAGAGCGTGATCTCCGTTGAACAAGGCCGCGCGAAGGCTGGCGTCGCCGTCGCTTTTGGCGACCGCGGTGCGGACCCGGTTCCACTGGCTGGGCTTCGGCCCGCCCTGGTGAGCCGGTCCGTTCAAAGCCCGCGCCTGCCTGTAGATCGCCCGCAAGTCCTCGGCCTTCTCCTCCGCCGCGATCAGGGGGCGCATGGGATCAAGGTCGCGAGCCTGTTCCAGGCGGCCGATGTATGGTGGGGCCTGCGGATCCGGTTCTGTGCCTGGCATGGTCGCTGGTCGAAGGTGCAGGTCCCAGGCTCCCAACGCATCGCCTTGCAGAAGCGGGGCAGGGTCCACCCACATGCGCCCCAGTCCCTGCTCCTGGTGCCGTCCAGCCCGCAGGATCGGCCCTGGGTCACCACGGCAACCGCTGAACACAAGGATCGACCCGCGCCGGATCACCAGGCGTTGCGGCATGCGCGCCTTTATCGTCCCAATGAATGGGGCGTAGGTGGCGGTCCTGACATGGCTTCGGTCGGGTTGAAACGCATGGCTGGAGGTCAGGCCCACATCGGACCCGCTGGGAACGCGCCCGTACCCACCGTCCGGCCCCATGATCGCAAGGTCCGAGAGGAGCCAGAGGATGGTTTCGTCTCGGTCGGGGGGGCCGCTGAGCAGGGCGTCGAAACGGGGCGCCTGATCATCCGCCAGAGCCTCCACGGCAATGGCGCCGAACTCGGCGGCCCGGGACTTGCCAACATGAATGGTGTTGGGAAACAAGCCGGAGACCCTGTCGACCAGAGCCTGGTCGACGCCGTCATCGAACTCGACGCCCGCCAGGAACCGCTGCCCGGCCCGCAAGGCGGCATAGCCGAACAGTTGGGTGTCGGCCGCGCGGCCCGAGTCCGGATTCACGGCCGTCTTGCGTCCCCATTCGATCTCCGGAGAGACAGGCTGCCGGGCGCGCCCCTCAACATGCCCTCCCGAAGCCCGCACCACGCCATCGGACCCCGTGTCCGCAGCCAGAAGGTTGTCCGCCAGGGCCGGCGCCTGCCGATCCGCTTCTTCCTTGGGCCAAGCCAGGCAGAAGGGGGTCGGCAGCGCCACGATATCGAGCCCCGCGACTTTGTCGTCGTAGAGCGGCAGGCCGTCGAGAAAGCGAACCTTGCCGGAATGAAACAGGATGAACGCGTCAGCGGGTGGCAGGCTGTTGTAAAGTCGGGATGCGACCCATCCGAGAAGACGACCGCCCGGAATATGATCCGCCGTGGTCGGAGCCCCTGTCGTGGCGGCGGTCATGGAAAGAACCGTCGGTTCGGTCAGCGTCATCCGGAGATCAAGCCGTTTCATGCGCGGCCTCCGCCTTGGCGTCACATCCCTCGTGAAGGTCCTTCACAACGACCCGGCCCATGCCGGCGTGCCGGTGCTTGCCGACCGCCCGTATCAGGGGCAGAGCGCCCCGAATGCTGGCTTTCCAGTCCGTTCCGTCGGGGCATGGTTTCAGCGGGCGGATGCGCGCCTCCAGTCTCAAGGGCACGGCGACCTCGATGGTGCGCAGGGTCCGGTTCGCCGCTGTTCCGGTTTCGGACTCAACGGCCGTCGCATAGAGGGTCCGGTACAGGAGCCCGGTCTTTTCCCGGTTCTCGGGCCGCCGGAACCACGCGCGTTCTTGTGATGGCAACTCGGCGCTGTCCACCCGCAGGCATCCCTCGCGTGCTGTCCCCTCGGCCTCTCCACTGGTTTCGGCACCAGCCCGGTCGCCGAAAAGAATGGGGGCCACGGACCCGGCCCCGGCCCCGGGCGCGTCCAGGCACATCACGGCGTGCCGGAGAAGACCGCGCAGGTGACGCCCCGGCACATAGGGCAACCCGTCGGGATCGCGGACACAGACTTCGTCATGCAGGGCGCCCAGTCCATAGCCGGCCGACACGATCCAGTAGTTTCGGAGATCGAGCGAGAGATACATGTCGTTACCCTGAGTCATAGGGCCACCCCTTCCCCGGCCGCCGAGGCTTGCGCAGGCGGCGATTCATCGGATCGCGGGTCCGGCGGCGGGCCGGCAGCCGCCAGCAGGGCCTGGGCATCGGCCAGCGCGGTGGCGGGCGTGGCGCCCCGGTGCGGACTGATGAACAATGTCCAGTCCTGCTTGCCGGGGGGATCGTTGCGTTTTAGGGGCGGCAGACCGCAGAAAATGGCTTCGCCCAGCTGCGTCTGGGTCTTCTCTGGAACGACCGTGCGCCAGCGGTTGAAGGTCCGGTCGGCCTGTTCCTCCAATCCTTCCTGTAGTTCGGCGAGACACCGACGCAGCGGTCCCCGGCTGGCCTCGTCTCTGGCGAGGACCCCCATCAACTTTTCCAACCCGCTCAGGGTCGGGAGGCGTGGGTTATTCTGGCCGTTGTCACCGGGGTCTTGTCCGCCATCCACGCGGTAGGGGCCAAGGGTCAAGCGCACAGGCCGTCCGCACTCGGGCTTCACCGTCAGATCTCCGCTCAGGATCGCGGCATAGTCGCCGCCCCGGGCCTCCAGAGCCCGATGGAATGCCACGACGCTGGGAATGGCGCGCCCCGATCCGCCAAGACGCTGGCGGGCTTCCCGCTTGGCGAACGCACACAGGCTGGCGGCCAAGTCCACCGCGTCGCTGAACGGATGCCGGACATGGACGAAGGCGATCCCCGCGCCGAAGGTGATGTCGCGCCCGTCGATCTGTCGTTCCGCCTTTTCGACAAAAGCCTTCAGGAAGGGCGGCGCACAATCCGCGCGCATGACCAGGGTCAGTTCGTCGCCCGCCAGGACGATGGGTCGCGCCGGGATGCAGCCCTTCTTTCCGCGTTGGACATCGTCGTTTGTGAGGGCCGCCTCGGATGCCATCCGCGCGCTTTCGCGGATGGCCGTCTCCACCGCGTCGGAAAATGCGCGCATCCGCTTCTCGAACGGTTCGGACCCCTGATTGAGATCGTCGGCGACGGCCTTCAGGTGCTCTCCCATGCCGTTGGCGTCAATGTGCAGGACCGCCAGCGTCCGGCGCGGGAAACCCTCCGGGATCATATGCTCGACTTCGTCCGGCCAAGTGTCGGGCTCCGAAGCAAGGTGCCGACCCAATGTCCACTTGGCCTTCTTAAGATCTGCGCGCTTGCGTTCTTGCGCGGCATCAAGAAACTCCGTCGATTCCTGATCGGCCTCGTCAATCTTGACAGCGGCGCACCCCGTCCGTTGCGCCAGCATGGTCAGCGGCCCGATCGGCGGACGATCCGGCCATTCCGGACGGCAGCCGCAGCCGGCCTTCTTCTGGGCGTCTTCCAACGCCTCCCGTGCTGTCGCCCCCGCGCCCAGACCATCGGCGAAACTCAGACCCGGAACGGTCACGCCCACGGCCAGGCGCCAGAGCGCCCGGAATGTCCTCAGACGCTGTTCAGCGTCGCCTTCTCCGTCCACGAGGATGAAGGCGCCCCCCGTTCTCCGCGCGAGAAAGGCGTCGCCGTTCTTGAATTTCGCCTGTTTCAGGACTTTGTCCAGCGACGCGGCGCCCGTCTCCTCCCGGCCGGTTTGCCCGGCCGTGAGCTGATGGAGCAGGGCGCTGCCTCCGGCCACATCCTTGAGGCGTCCGCCGTCCGTGACATACCTCTGGATGGCCTTTGCCTCAAAAACGTAGGCATGAAAGGTCATGAATGGCCCGCCCCCGTCGCATCATGAGGAGATCGCATCCAACCGTTCTACAACGGGCTTGTCGTTGATGCCAGCGCCGTGGCATGTATCACGTGTACTTCCAAGGCACGTGTCGGAACACGATGCCACGGTGTGGCTTGTGTCGGGGGGGTGGGTCCATGACCGAGGCAAGGGGCCGCGTTCGGCTGATCACGTTCATGGGTCGGGACCCCATGACCGTGCGCTACACGTTGGGCGGGCGCGCCAGGGGCACCGAGCCCCAGGCGACTAGGGGGCGTTTTTCCGGAGTCGCCCTTTACTCGTTGCTCGGCCAAACCGGCGATCCGCGGAAACCGGACGAGGTCATCGTCCTGGCCACAAAAACAGCCACGGAAGAGTGCGCGAAGCGGTTTGAGAGTGATATCAAGACCACAGCGTCCTGGACAGACGAAACGCAGCTGTGTTTTAGTGATGGTTTACTTTCTGGTGCGTCCGTCAAATACCTTCCCCAGGATTTCGAGACGCGCGAAGACGGGACGGATCCCCTGTGGGAGACATTCCAGATCCTGCGCAATTTCCTTGATGTGACAAATGAGACCGACCCAGAGAACCGTCCCGATACCATCATTCTGGACATCACGCACGGTTTCCGCGTGACACCGTTCATCGCCGCCGCGACCCTGGTTCATCAACGCATGCTGGACGCCCTGCGGTACGAAAGGATGAAGACGGAAAAGGAAGTCAAGGGAGAGGCCCCGGACCCACCCAGGCCGCCACGTTATATGGTGTACGCGGCCCCCGATCCCGACCCGGATCGTGTCACCGTCATCCACGACATCTCCGGCTTCGTGGACATGCTGGCCTGGACGGACTCCCTGGGGCTGTTCCTGCGCGGCGGGCGTCTGCCTGACGTGGCCGGGACGTCGTTCCCGCCCCTCCCCGGCATGGAGAAAGCGCAGACGCAGCCCATTGACTCGTTCCTGTCGGAACTGGCGAACGTGGAAGCGGACATGCTCACCATGCGCACCGGCGATCTGCTGACGGGGACGCTATCCCATGCAAATGGACAGCCGGGCTCGGCCGCGCGGGCTCATGAGGCGCTGGAAAACGCCCGTAAAGACATCCACGCGCACGCCCCGCCGGTTGACAGCGTGCTGGGCGAACTGGAGTGGATGCTGAAGCCGCTGGTATTGAATGAAAATGCTGTCCGGAACGGCTTGGGGCAAGGTGCCGGGCTTGATGCCATGCGCGCGCTTTCGGCGCGCTATCTTCAGGTAGGGCGGTATCTTGAGGCCCTGACCATGGCCGTCGAGGGCTGGACCGGCATGATGGCGACAAAAGAGGAGGTATTCGCCACCGATCCGAACTCTCCCGGATTCCTCAGTAGGCAGACAGGATCTGATTCAAAGGGAGCAGACATTAGACGCATTGTTCTAGGACCCCGTTTTGATCGTTACGCGGAGAAGACAAAAGATCGAGGCCCTGTTGGTGACGTTCTCCAATACAAGAGAGTTCGGAATGAGCTGAATCATGGCGGGTATACAAAACTGAAAAAAGGTGAAAGCCCTGAAACGAGTTCGAAGGTTGATGCCTCTGATATGAGGTCGAGATTCTACAAGTCTGTATGTGCCTTTTTTCGTCATGAAATCGATCAGGCAACGCTTAATAGTGTCAATGGCAGTTCAAGTCCGGGCCGACAAGGTCCATGAATGAAGATGCGTCCTCTGTTTCTGACGTATACACTGGCGTAGACCTTTCGGCAACGCTCAGGCACTGGGATACGGCCCTTATCGCTTTTGATCTGCGCAACGAATCCGAATGTCGACCGGATCAGTCCACCCCCGACCCCCTGTTTATCGACCGCTTGCGGGGAGCGGCCGGCAATGTTCTGCTGCGCTCGGCGTCTCCGGACGCCCGGCGCCGTCAGCCCTGTCCCTGGGACCCTCCGTGCACGCTCGACACCTTCTTTGGCCGGCGACGGTTGACGGCTGGCCTTGACCTGCCAAAACCCTTCGTCATGGGGGTCGAGGCCGATCCGGATGATCCGAGCCTCTGGCATCTGACCGTCACCGTCTTCGGCATGGCGTCGGACTGGGCCCCGGCGCTGGCGGACGCCATTTCCCGCGCCCTTGACGATGGCATCCATCCACCGCGCGGCCGTCGTGGTCCGCCGGATCGGTTCACGGTTCTGGACCGTAAATTCGTCGATAAGCCCGAGTCCTTGGCGCCTCCATCTGGGCCGGCGGACGCTCTGCTGACCTTTGCCACGCCGCTCATCCAGGACCGGCAGGGCGCACCGCTGCTGGATGCGGGCGCCCTGCTCACAGGCCTTGGCAACCGCATCAGCGGCCTTGCCCGCTGGATGGACCTAAAGGTCGACGCGGATTGGGCGACCTTGAGGGAAGAGGCTCACACCCGCCTCTGGGAGGCGCACGCGATGGCGCCGGTCTCACTGGACAGGGGCAGCGGCCGCACGAGCAAGGGTCTCCTGAGGGGCTTCACCGGGTCCATGTTGATCCGTGACCTTGGCCCTGACCTGTTGAATCTGCTCGTGCTCGGCACAACCTGCCACGCTGGCGCCCATGCTGCTTTGGGCCTTGGACGCTATCAATTGTTGATCCTGGACCGTGGACAGTAATGCAGCATCGGTCCAGGCAACCCGCGCCGCGGGCACGGAACGTCTTGTCACGATGAGTGCTGGACCGGTGAACGCTGCGCAAAACACCCTCTCCCGGTGCCAGGCCAGCAACGACCGGTGGGCGGCCTTCAGGCCGGAAAGGGGCAGCAGCCCGGTCAGGCCCGGAGCGGCGCGCTTGGGCGCGGCCAGCGCGTCGGCCACCGGCAACGGCACCAGCTTCGGTAAACGAGATCAGCCCGGCGTCGAAGGCCGCGTCCAGGTGGGCGGCCAGCAGCAGGCCGTTGTGGACGTCCAGCCGCTCGGCGTCGAAGCGCCGCGGCCGACCACCAAAAACAGGAGCCCCGATCAACAGCCCAAACAATAGCCCTATTTTCTATGTGGGGAAAATTCAAGCGGCGTTGACAAGGCCACGATGCGGGTCCCGTCGGTGAAGGAGCCCGCCCAGCTGTGCAACAGCAGATTGATGAGCCGATCCCGAAGTTCGGGCCACAGGGCCGGATGGCCATGCGTCATCACCGCGTTGACCTTCTCTGTCAGGCGGCGCACGTGCGCCTTCGATGGACTGGCCCCCAGGTACCGTTGCCCGGTCTTCCGGTACCAGTGTGGTCCGAACGTTTTACCGAGGAAGTCGAAGGTCTCATGTCGGGCATCCACCAACGACGTCTTGGCCGGGTTCGGCGTCAAGCCCATCCGGGTCAGGACCCGGTGGGCGTGATCCCGCGCCGGGACCGAGCGGCCCTTCGTCAGGATCACCAGATCGTCGGCATAGGCGACGATCTTGGGTTGATCGTGCTGGCCGGCGCCGCTGATCCGCCAGTACTTCAGGAAACGGTTCATGTACAGGTTGGCCAGGAGCGGCGAGATGACACCGCCTTGCGGCGTTCCTCGCCGGCTCTTCCGACCGCCCGTCACGGTCCGCATTCCCTCCCCGTCGGTTTCCTCGACCGGGGCCTGGAGAGGTGGCCGGCGATCATGACGCGGAAGGCGGGTGCCTTGTCGGTCTCGCGGTTTTCATTGGGGACGAACCGGACGCGCGCGTCCAGGGTCAAGGTGCGGATGGTGCCGATCCAGCCGCCTTCCACGATGGGGCGAAGGTGCCGATGACGCTCAGGACAATGGTTCCTGGCCGGGAGCTTCGGGATCGGAAGAGTCGGCCTCGCTGGCCGACCTCCGGCGGCGGCGTCTCGGCGCGGCGGGATCGTCGCCCTCGCCCAGGCCGTCCTTGCGGGCGCGGTTGAAGGCGCGGTCGCCGTCCAGGAAGGCACGCAACATGAAGGGAATCAGGTCGGCGACGCTCTCCCGCTCGGCATAAGTGGCCTCGGGCGGCGTTATGCTGACTCTTCGAACCTGTCTCATTGCTAGGCGGCGCCGAGGGCTGCACGATCCTTGCGGGCTCGCACGCAGACGTCCGGGTCAACCGTTCCCGCAGCGCAGCGAGGACAACGGTTGACCCGGCGGCATCGCCACACGCTGGTATAGGGCGTGCAGGCTTTGGCCTGCACGCCTGCCACGCGGCGAGCGGGGGGAGCGCGAGGGGGAACACCCTCGCCAGCGAACAAAGACTCGCGCCGAAGGCGCTCCGCATAGGAGGCCCGCGATGGCACAGCTCTTCATCACCGACATAGGCGCACTGGGCCGGCCGCTGCCGACCGGTGACGTGCTTCCCCCGTTGCCGGCGGGCACGATCGCAGCTGTCGAGTGCGCCGGGGTCACGGACGGCATGCCGTTCATCCTGGGCGACGACGGCGGCTACGATGTGGAGCTCAACCGCTTCTTACGCGCCTGCCCGACCATGGGCGTGCGCGCACCGCACAGCGTCGAAGCGTATGCCCGCGACATCCTGACCTGGCTGCGTTTCCTCACCGAACGGCGCGGCGGCAAGACGCTGTGGCAGGCGGATCGGGAGGACATCGCCGCCTTCCACGCGGCGCGACGGCGGTCGCGGCCACCGCATCGAATCTCGGCGGCATCGTGGAACCGTTGCATTGCCGCGCTCGAGAAGCTCTATCACTGGGCGCGGGAAGAGGCGCTCACCGCAACCAAGCCGTTCAGCTATCGGCAAGTCTGGCGTCACCCGCACGGTGGCGTGCGTGGTGACCCAATGATGGTATCGCACAACCGGGCGCGCGAGCCCGCCGCACGCCATGGCGATGTGCGCTTCGTGGCGCTCGACCGCTTCCTGCTGTTCCGGGATGTGGGCCTGCGGGGGCGGCTGCCGGACGGTACGGAGGATCCCCGCTGGCGCGGGCGCCATGGGGAACGCAATGCACTCTTCGCCGAGTTGCTGGCAACGACCGGCCTCCGGCTCGCGGAGGCGGCCAACCTGCTGGCCTGCGAGTTGCCGAACCTCGATGGTCCTGACGTCCGGGATCGGCGGCTGCTGCCCTTCCGGCTGCCGGCGGCGATCGCCAAGGGGGCCAAGGCCCGGGAGATCCGGTTGCCGCGCCGTCTGCTGCGCCAGTTCCTCGACTACGTCGAACTGGAGCGCGCGAACGCCCTTGCCCGCGGCGGCGCATGCACACGCGCCCCGGGGAGCGGGAATCTGATCGTGGCCGCCGAGGTGGATCGCAGGACGATCACGCTCGCCCAGGGGCGCCGCCCACCTCGGCGTCTGTGCCTCGATCTCCTGTCCGCAGCCGAGCGTCAGCGTCTCGTCATCGCGACGGACAACGGCGGCAGGCCCGCCCCGGCCCTGCTGTGGTTGACGGAGGCCGGCGGGGTGATGACGCCAGCGGCCTGGTCGGCCGTGTTCCGGCGCGCGAGCGCGCGGTGCCGCGCCTTCGGGATCGACCTCGACGTCA